>NZ_JBWLUT010000056.1:0-15615 GCF_056504575.1 Blautia sp. CGZ-1-C1 | reverse complement strand
CATAATTGGAACTGATACAGGGGTTTTGCACTTTGCTAAGTGTTATGCTGAAGAATCCGAAGTGTATTATTATGTGTGAAAAAGATGAAAACAGAATTCATTTTATTAATGAACATTATCCGCGAGGTTCTTACTGTCTCGCCGGAGGAATGCTTTGATTTTCGTCCAGGACCATAGTGGATCACGGTGGAGCTGATGTAGTTCTTGAGGTTGCGGGAGCGGAATCTACATTTCGTCTGGCATGGGAATGTGCAAGACCAAATGCAACTGTGACAGTGGTTGCACTTTATGATAAGGCTCAGGTACTGCCACTTCCGGATATGTATCGGAGGACATCGCACATTCAAAAGCAACGGTGGAGTGGATTGGGTGTTGTGATTGTGAGGAAACCGCTGGAGAAGCTCGATCAGCAGAAGGTGAGATTAGTACAGAACCACTTATCACACATACCTATCCGCTTAGCAGAATCGAAGGAAAGACATATGAACTTTTTGAAAATAAGAGAGATGGTGTGATCAAAGTAGCGGTAGAGTGTTGGAGCATATTTCGAAAACGATGTACTAGCAGGATCGCTGTAGATGAAATGAGAGAAATGAGCAGGTCTCTGAAAAAATATCTGGAGCAAGTTTCTTTTTCGATGTATCGGCTGAAAATGGTGCTGTGGCAGATACGCTCCCTGAGCCAAATCTCATTTTTTAACCGAATCAAGTAAGTCCCCTGCTTCAATTGCGAAAAGCAATAAGCAGTGGGTGGGGACTTACTTGTATCAGGAGGAGTGCAAGCTCCTTCTGATAAACTGCGAAGCAGTTATTCGGTTATGAGCAAGTAGCGAAGCGGATTGCGAATATCCGCTTGACTGTATAAAAATACAGGAAAATGACAAAAATTGATAAAATATGTAAATTTTTAGTTATATTTTAAGCATTCTATGGTACACTAGAGTGTGTCTGAAAAATGCTTTTCGCAAAATCTACCGCAAAGTGGGGCGTGCAGATTGTGAGAATGATTTTTCAAACATACTCTAGTATAGTATATCAAAAATGGGAGGAAAACTCGAAAATGAGCAAAAAAGAAGGAAAAGGATTAAAGTCTTTCAACAAGGGATTTCAAGTGCCTGACACTTACATTATTATCTTTTTAGTAGTTGTTGTCGCAGCACTTCTGACTTTCCTTGTACCAAAGGGATTTTACGAAACACAGGATATTTCGTACATGATCAATGGTGTTGAGAAAACCCGTACAGTAATCAAAGACGGAAGTTTCCAGTATCTGACAGACGATGCAGGAAATGTAGTAACAGAGGGAGTAGCACTCTTTAGTGGAGATGGTGGAACAGGATTCTTCAACTATATGTATAACGGGATCGTAAATAGTTCTGCAATCGAGATTATCGCATTCCTTATGGTAGTAGGTGGTGCATTCGGTATCATGATCCGTACAGGTGCGATTGAATCCGGATTGATTGGATTGATCCGTAAGGCAAAGGGAACAGAAAAACTGCTGATTCCGATACTTTTCGTATTGTTTTCTCTTGGTGGAGCAGTTTTTGGAATGGGAGAAGAAGCACTTCCGTTTACTATGATTCTTTGTCCGTTGTTTGTAGCAGTTGGATATGATTCAGTTATCGCAGTTCTTGTTACTTATGTTGCAACACAGATTGGTTTCGGTTCATCCTGGATGAATCCATTCTCTGTAGGTATTGCACAGGGTATTGCAGGTATTGATGTATTCTCCGGAGCAGGATTCCGTATGGTAATGTGGGTAGTATTTACAGTTCTTGGCTGTGGAATGACTATGTTCTATGCGTCAAAGATCAAAAAGACTCCGACAATTTCAATCGCATATAAGACTGATTCATATTTCCGTGAGCAGAATGAAAAAACAGGAATTGACGAAGGACATTCATTTGGTCTTGGACATATTTTAGTTCTTCTGACACTGGCTGCTACAGTAGTATGGGTAATTTGGGGAGTTATGACTCAAGGATACTACATGCCAGAGATTGCTACACAGTTCTTCATTATGGGAATTGTTTCCGGTGTGATCGGAGTTATCTTTAAACTGAACGATATGAAACTGAATGATATCGCAACATCATTCAAAGATGGAGCAAAAGATCTGATCGGTGCTGCACTTGTTGTTGCTATGGCACAGGGTATCATGCAGGTTCTTGGTGGATCTGATCCGACAACACCTACAGTTATTAATACAATTATGTATAATATTTCAAATGCACTGTCTGGAGTTTCCGGAGCAGTTGCAGCAGTACTTATGTATCTGTTCCAGTCTGTATTCAACTTCTTCGTTGTATCCGGAACAGGACAGGCTGCAATCACAATGCCGATCATGGCTCCACTGTCAGACCTGTTAGGCGTTTCACGTCAGACAGCTGTAGTTGCATTCCAGCTTGGTGATGCATTTACAAACCTGATTGTTCCTACATCTGGATGTCTGATTGGATCTCTTGCAATTGCAAAGATTGAGTGGTCTAACTGGATTAAATTCATGTGGAAATTCCTTGGCGTATTAATGATTGGTGCAATTATTACAATTCTTATTGCAGTTGGAATTGGATTCTAAAACATACATTTGATAATTGAGAGTGATTTATGATGAAATTAATTCAGAATATTGATGTCTATGCCCCACAGCATCTGGGGAAAAAAGATGTACTTACAATCAATGATAAGATTGTCAAGATTAAAGATGCAGGTTCTATATCTGCAGAGGGATTTCTTTCTGAGGCAGAAATGATCAATGGAGAGGGTTTACTTTTAACTCCGGGATTCATTGACAGTCATGTTCATGTACTCGGAGGCGGTGGCGAAGGTGGATTCGCCAATCGTACTCCGGAAGCAACTATGGAAGGACTTACGAAGTTTGGAGTAACAACAGTTGTTGGCTGCCTTGGAACAGATGGAATCGGTCGTGATATGTGTGCACTGGTTGCAAAGACAAAAGGATTGAATGAGCAGGGAATGTCTGCATACTGTTATACAGGCAGTTATCAGATTCCGGTTCACACGTTGACTGACAGTATTGTAAAAGATATTATGATGATTCAGGAAATCGTTGGAACCGGAGAAATCGCGATCTCTGATCATCGTTCTTCACAGCCGACTTTTGAGGAATTTGCACGTGTTGTTGCGGATACAAGACTTGGTGGTGTTCTTTCCGGGAAAGCTGGTATTGTAAATGTTCATCTTGGCGACAGTCCAAGATGCTTAGATCTTATTGAACGAGTGGTAGATGAGACAGAGATACCGGCTTCTCAAATACTGCCAACACATATCAATCGAAATGAGATGCTTTTTGGCAAGGCGATTGAGTATGCGCTGAAAGGCGGAGCAGTAGACTTTACAGGAAATGAAGATATTGACTATTGGGAAACTATCTGTGATGAGGTACGTGTATGTAATGGTATCAAACGGATGTTGGATGCCGGAGTAAATCCTGACCGTATGACAATTTCTTCTGATGGACAGGGAAGCCTTCCGATGTACAGTAGTGATGGCGAATTCCTTGGAATGGGTGTTGGACAGTCCAGCTGCCTTCTGAAGGAAGTAAAGGAATGTGTATTTAAAACAGAAATTCCTTTAGAAATAGCTATTTCTACAATTACATCTAATCCGGCAGATATTCTTCGCCTCAAAGGAAAAGGTAAGGTTGAAGAAGGCTATGATGCGGATCTTTGTATTCTTGACCAGGAACTTCAGCTTGTTGAAGTAATTGCAAAAGGGAATACAGTTTATACAAAATAAAGTATATTGATGTTAGAAGCATCAGTCATTCAGTTGGCTGGTGCTTTTTGCATGCGAGGATAGCTTGTAATGAAACGGATTTACAAGCTGACAAATGATGGTATAATTAATTCTATTGTTGAGCTGATAGAAAGGGCATAGGTATGAGAAAAGCAATCGTATATGCATCGGTACATCGTAGAAATACAGAAAAAATAGTAAAGAGCATAGCAGAAGAGTGTCAGGTCGATTTGATTGATGCAGTAAAACAGTCAGATGCAGATCTGAGTAGTTATGATATGATCGGGTTTGCGTCAGGAATCTATTTTTCAAAGTTTCATCAGTCGATATTGAAATTTGCGGAAAAGAATTTACCAGATGACAAAAAGGTCTTCTTGATCTGTACTTATGGTGGAAGTGCGAATTATAAATCCATAGAGCAGATTTTGGATAAAAAACATGCCAGTGTAGATGGTAAATTCGGATGTAAAGGATACGATACATTTGGGCCATTCAAACTGGTTGGAGGTATTGCAAAAGGACATCCGGATGATAAAGATATCCAAAATGCAGTGGAGTTTGTAAAAGACTTAAAAAAGTATAAAGAAGTATAAAGAAGAAATAGAAATATTGGGTAGGAATGTGAAATAATGCAGACAGATTACAATACTTATGAAAGCCTTCGTGCAATACTTGAGAAAGAAACACCAATTCTTATTGCGCAGATTCGTGCGTTGTACAGAGAGTTAGATAAGAAATTTCATCTTCAGGGAGCAAAAGTGCCAATAACTTTTGGCTTTGATACGGACTCCTTGGGGTCTTATAATCAAAAAGGACACGGACAGAAAGAACATTTTCATTTTTCTCTGTTTTTTATAGGATATGCTGTAAATAATCCACTCAGCAAAGAAGACAGAATGGATCTCTACAAACACGAATACGCACATTATATGCGATACAATATGCCTATTCCTAAACAGTATCAGTGGCAGCCTGGAATTCACGGAAGTGCATGGAAATACTGCTGCTCATTGGTAGGTGCGGCACCAACGCCCTATTACAAAGCGGGTGAGGCGCTGATGAATCACAATTATGAAAAAACTCTGATGAATCCGATTCATGACAAAACAGTCACCATACGGGATCAACACCGAAGAGAACAGGAATACAGAAGAACGCAGAATGTGATTATAAAATATGAAAAAGGGGAAAGCGTCGATCATCCGAAATTTGGCGAAGGAATTATAGAAAAAATAGAGCAACGATCTTGCTCTGTGAGTCTTCATATTCGCTTTGGAGAAGAACTGAAAGTGATAGATCAGAAATGGCTTCTTCAGACAAAATACAAAAAAAGAAAATCTGAAAGCCCGTGACCAGATGGCCTGGTTAGAGCAATAAACAGTATCTATATTCAGAAGCAGTATTTCCTATATCGGCAAAAACACAACAATTCAGGTCGAATATTATTGATATTTTTGCCGATGATGTGATCGAAACAGCAAATCACTTCCGCTGCATGGATACCGCCCTTCCGGAAGAAGTTGCCGATAAAATGAAGGCCTTGCTGACGGAATACAACGCCAAAGAAGAAAGATAAAGAAAAAGCAGATCAGGTTGCAGATGAAATTATAAAAAATACATACAAAACACTCACGACAAGAGGTATGAAGGGATGTTATGTATATTGTACGGATGCCGCCTTGGTTCAATATTTTAAGAAACTGTTAAAATAAAAATGATAAAGGGGTAAAAGTTCATGAAGGAAAAAACAATAGAGTGTATTCGCAAATTTACAGAAGACCGGGATCGGGATCAATTTCATAGTCCGGTAGTCAGAGCATTTGGGGACTACGGTAATACTACGAATGAGGGAATGCAAATGAGCCGATGTAGAAGTGCAGATTTTAACGGTAGTAGTAATCGTTAAATTGTAAGGGCTATCGTTATATAGTGTGCAATCGTTGAATAGTCTAGCAGTATCGTGTAAAATGAATATCTAGTTAGATATGGACATATAATATTAAAGCAGCCGCAAGCTGTGATTTGAACTATATTTGACCTTGACAGGCGGCACATTTGAATGTATACTTTAAGTACAGTAAGAGATTACTGCAAATGTTTGTTGCTACTCGATATGCAACTCAAATAAGGTCGAGTTCAAATGTTTGTCGCTACTCGATATGCGACTTAGAAAAGGTCGAGTTCAAATGTTTTGAGGTTTCGTTCGAGAGGACGGAGCCTCTTTTTGACGATAGGAGAAGAAATGGAAATAGGGCATTTTTATTATATTGATGATCAATACTTTAAGGATTTTTCAGATCCTTATTTGATGCAGAATAAGGAAAAGGTAAATGGACAGTTACATGATAGACCATGTTTTTATGCATTCCAGGATAGTAATACGCAGCTGTTTTGGATGATACCATTTTCATCACAGGTTTCTAAATTTAAAGGAATCTATAATAAGAAAATGCAAAAGTATCATAGGTGCGATACAATTGTTTTTGGAGAAGTGATTGGTCATGAGAAGGCATTTTTGATTCAAAATATGTGCCCGATTACAGAAAAATATATGAAAAATGAGTATCTGGACTCTGTTGCTAATATACCAGTTCGTGTTGATGGTAGATTAGAAAAGGAGTTAAAGGATAAAGCAGGAAAAGTTTTAGCATTGCAGAGAAAGGGAGCAAAGTTGATTTTTCCAGATGTCCGTAGTATAGAACAGGAATTATTAAAATACTGAAATGATGAAGAAGCGTGCAGACCTGCTTGGACAGATGCGAAATTTCCTTGATGAACACGAGGACAAGCAGGGAAAACTGACCGTTGATGATGCAATCACCTATTCTAATATGGAAGCGGAATTTGATGGATTGACCGATGTTATTTCTCGTGCGCAGAGGGAGGCAGAGCTGTCTAAGCCGATTAATTCTCCACTTACAGGGAAACCATATATCGCAGGTTCAGCTCCGGAACAGAAGAAAGGACGCGCTTCTGACGAATACAGACAGGCCATGCTTACAGCAATGCGTACCAATTTCCGTCAGGTTTCTAATCTCCTGCAGGGGGGGAGATGCGGATGGAGGTTACCTTGTTCCAGAAGAATATGATCGCAGATTAATTGATGTGCTGGAAGAAGAAAACATCATGCGTGGACTCGCTACTGTAATCACTACTTCCGGGGAACATAAGATTAATATTGCTGCTTCCAAGCCTGCTGCTGTATGACAATGCGTTCAATCTGGAAAGCTATATTATTACACAATTCGGCAAGGCGCTGGCAAATGAAGAAGAGGATGCGTTTCTGAATGGAAATGGAGTAGGAAAACCAACAAGTCTTTTTGACACAACGCATGGTGGACAGCTCTTGAATACTCTGACCGCAGGGATTAAGTCGGATGATGTGCTTGATCTGGTTTATGGTCTGAAGCGTCCATATCGTAAAAATGCTTCCTTTATTATGAACGATGGAACATTAGCACAGCTTCGAAAACTGAAAGACAACAATGGTGCTTATATTTGGCAGCCGTCTTATCAGGTAGGGGAACCGGATCGTGTGCTTGGCTATGAAGTGCATACTTCTGCGTATGCTCCGAAGGATGCCATTTCTTTTGGTGACTACAAATACTACAATATCGGTGATCGTGGTTCCAGATCCTTCAAACAGTTAAATGAGCTGTTTACCGGAAATGGTATGATCGGTTATGTAGCAAAGGAACGTGTGGATGGAAAACTGCTCCTGCCAGAAGCTGTTCAGATTATGAAACTGAAGGGAACAGAATGACCTGAAAGTTCTCCTTTCTCATAAGTCATGACTCCTAAGCCATCTTCCTATACCTAAAAAACTAAACCCTGTTTACTCTAGGCAAACAGAAAAAAATCAGTATAATGAAGGTAGGGGAAGGGAGGCTTTTATATGCAATTCAAATATCAGGATTTAGGAGAAGGAATCATTAAACTGTTAAAGCAAAGAAAACAGAATGGCGAAAATATCATGGTTATTAGAGCAACAGAAGTGAAAAGACTTCTGGATGTGCAGAAGATATGTGGGCCATGCCGGAATGGAAGGTATGCAATGATCTGTCAGGCTATGAAATATGCGTCAGACCGAATTCCAGCAAAACAGATTGATGGAAATTATGAAAGTTCCAATTATACATTAGAATATCAATTGAATTTATTTTAAGAAGAGTCAGACTTGTGTGGGAAAATGCGCAGGTCTGATTTTCTTTTGGGGGTGATTGCAGTGTTTTTGACACTTGAAGAAATGAAAAATTATCTCCGGGTAGACCATGAGGAGGACGATGGCCTGCTTGCCGATTTTCTGAAAGCATCGGAAAAACTGTGTATGGATATCGCCCGGATGGAAGATCGGCAGGAGTTTGAGCAAAGTCCGAATGCCAAGATCGTTGTGCAGTACGCAGTTGCTTATCAGTATGAACACAGGGAAGAAGCAGACCACCATGCGCTTACACTGACTCTACGGGCTTTACTTTTTGGGGAGAGAAAGCCGGGATTCTAAGATGGATGTCTCACTTTTAAATGTAAGATTACCTTTCAGGAAGCAGTGGTGGAGTCTGATGAGATTGGTAACCGGACAAATAAATGGAAAGACTACTATACCTGCCATGCAACTGTGAGTGGGGAGAACGGATTCGGAGCAGAATACAGCCGGACAGATGGTGGAGGATGGAAAAGTAGATTTTACTATCCGCTATTGTAAAAAGGCAGCAAAGATAGATTCGACCGGATTCAGGGTTTCTTTTCAGGGGGAGTTTTATAACATTTTAAGTGTAGATCATATGAATTACAAAAAGAAATGTTTGAAATATAGATGCCAAAAAAAGAGGAGATAGTAGTGAGTGAAAATGTGCGGATAGATCAGCTTGCGGAAGCTGTGATGAAAGGGCTGACAGAGTATGCGGACCTTGCAACAGATGATATGAAAAAAGCTGTAAAGTCGGTGGGAAGAACTGTTCGAAAAGAAATAGAAGCTAATGCACCGGCAGAAGAAGTAGGAGTGAAACAGTTGGAAAAGGAGATTGAGAGGAGCCTGCATAATGGATAAGATTCTTGCTGTGTTGCGGGAAACAGGAATTTCTTTTGCATATGACCACTTTGCAGAAGGAGAAGCGGTAGAGCCACCGTTCATCTGCTATCTATTTCCGGGGAGTAACAACTTTGCAGCAGATGGAAAGGTTTACCACAAAATTGGAAGAGTAAATATTGAATTGTATACAGATAAGAAAGATTTAAAAGCAGAACAAAAAGTGAAGGATGCTTTAGATGCAGCTTCCATTTTTTATGCAAAATCCGAGGTTTGGATTGACAGTGAAAAACTATATGAAGTTCTTTATGAGATGGAGGTTTAGGAATAACTTTAGCAGAGAGTTAAAAATTATCATGTTATAGTATCGACAAATGAAGGATTTTTGCGTATAATATCACGAAATAGAAAGTCTATTGTGATTAAAAATTCAAGAAAGGTTGTCGTAAAACATGGAAAGAAATAATAATGGATTCACACTTGTAGAATTGGTAGTTGTGATTTCTATTCTTGGTGTATTGATTGCAATTTTAGCTCCATGGTATACATCGAAAATACACAAGGCGAAAGTAGCAACGGATTGGGCGAATGTGAAATCTTATTATAATGAGATACAAACAGATTATATGTTTACAGATAAGCACAATCCCAAAGTTCCCATTGATTGGCATACAAATCCATATTATGATTGGAAGGTGCTTACTTCATTAAGTGGGGAAAAAGTACCGATGAAAACAGGAATGTGTGCTGTGAGTTTTGAAGAAAGTAACGGCTATTCCATAACATATCAGTGTAATGCAAGACATTCACAATGCGAGTTTGAGGTGGGAGTACAGAAATCTGATTCATAATAAAAAGAGATTGATTGTGAAAAGTCATATGGTAAATAGTATTTTAAGATATATACGGTTGTAAATGATCATTTGTTAGTTTGAAAATTTTATAATGTTACATAGAACATCTGTCAGAAATGGCAGGTGTTTTTCATTTGTTTGGAGCTCAAGAGGCTCCTTTTTTGTATCCGTTTTTAAGGAGCTTCCGATATGGTGCTGAATCCAAATGTCAGCGTAGAGCAGATGAATGAAGGCTATACAGGAACAGCGAATGCGGAGGGAAGCTCCGAGCTGATTGCTGCGATTACTTCTGCAATGCAGAACGTAAAGGGAGACAGCGGTGATCTTGTGATTCCGGTTTATCTGGGAGGTACCCTGCTGGATGAAGTGATCATTTCGGCACAGCAGCGGGCAAATCTAAGAAGTGGAGGAAGATAGAATGGCATTTATACAGTATCTGATTTTTAATGAGGAGCTGCTTCCTTTTCCAGATTCCTATGAAATCACTCTTTCCGATGTGGAAGCGGATTCCAGCGGAGAAACAGAGGCCGGAACCACACAGAGAGATGTGATAAGGACCGGAGTGGCAGAAATTTCGGTCTCTCCCAAGTGGGTAAAGCGTCTGACCGTTTATTCGAAGCTGCCAAAGATCGCGGTGAGGTATTGGAATTAAAAGAGCAGAAATGTATATCAGCAATTATAAAGTAAAGTTGAAAAAAGACACTTCTTATAAGGGACTTTGGATAGTTAGCTTTACTCTGAATGTGTATACCCATATGGGATTGGATGATGCAGAGAAGGAATTGCAAAATGCAAGAAAAAAATGGGAATTTCGGATAAAGACGATAAGCCTTTGAAACAGAATATGTTCAAGGTAGTTTGAGAGTAAAATATTATAATAGGAAACGATAGCATCCAAGGTTTATACAACTTGGGTGCTTTTTTATGGAAAAGATTGAAATGGTATGGTAGAATAATTAGAAATGTTTAACTATATAAATATTGATAAAATGTGATGGAGAATAAAATGAGAGATGACTTTAGTGAAGCAACTAAAAAGGAATTAGCTGCAATGGTCGGATACAAATGCTCGAATCCATGTTGCAGAAGAACAACAATTGGGCCGAAACTATCTGGTGAGGGAACTATTAATTTAGGAGAGGCAGCTCATATAAAAGCTGCTTCTCCGGGAGGAAAAAGGTATAATCCAGATATGACACCTGAAGAAAGAGCGGGTTATGAAAATGGAATTTGGATGTGTCGTACCCATGCAGCATTAATAGATAGAGATGAAAAATATTTTACTGTGGAATTATTATATAAATGGAAACAAAAGGCAGAAGAAAGTGCTGGTAAAGAATTAATTGAAGGTGAGGGGACAATAAGAAAATGTAAATTTAGAATGAATATTTTTTATAGAGATTTAAAGGAATATATATCTGCAATGGAATTATTCAAAATGCGAAGAGGAGTTGTAATTAATACACAAATGCTTCCTATTCAAAATAATTGGGAAGAACATTTAGAAGAAATTTCAGAGTTGATTGGACCGGAACTGACAGCAACTTTATATAATATTAATCGAATAGTAGAGGAATTTAGGTTAACGATGGAAGAAGAAGCAAGGCGATTGAAGGGAGGTCCAAAATTAGATTACATATCAGTTATTTATTGTCAAAAGCAAGATTTTTTTATGGATAAAATGCAAGAATGGCTTACAAAGGATTTATTGGAAACAATAAAGTTCTATACGGAGATATAAATTTCTGACAGTAGTCTGCACCCCCTAAACTGACTACGATTTGACTACTACAGACGGAAGTGATTTGCTTCATTTTGCACTTTTTTGCAAAAAATGTAGTAAATGAGAAGAAAACTACGATGCCATGAAATGCTGATAAAACCTTGCAAAATACGGCATTTCACGGCAGTTTGAGAGGAGAAAAAACAATGATTCGAGTACTTTTCGTATGCCACGGCAATATCTGCCGTTCACCAATGGCAGAATTTATTTTCAAAGATATGGTATCAAAACGAGGTCTTGCGGATCAATTTTATATTGCATCTGCCGCGACCAGTACAGAGGAAATCTGGAATGGAATAGGAAATCCGGTGTATCCTCCTGCGAGGGAGGAGCTTGCTAGGCATGGAATCAGTTGCAAAGGTAAGAGAGCAGTGCAGTTGACAAAAGCGGATTATGATAAGTATGACTATATTCTTGGTATGGATCATTGGAATCTGAAGAATATGTTGAGAATACTGAAAGCGGATCCGGAGGGAAAGGTCAAGCTTCTTTTGGATTACAGTGATAATCCGCGGGATATCGCAGACCCATGGTATACAGGTGGATTTGATGTCACATATTCAGATGTAGTGGAGGGCTGTGAAGCTTTTTTGAGGTACTTGCAAAATATAAAAAAACTGTAAAACCTTTTGTCGATGGAATTTACTTTACAAATGGCTGGGACTATTTTATACTATGTCTACAGCGACTCTTAAGGGGGCTTTCGCTCCCTTATTTCTTTTTCCTGAAAGGGAAGTCAACGTTCAAATCAGGGCATCCTGCCCGCATTATTTTCAAAGCAAGAAAGGAAACTGAATATGCAGAAAGACTATGAAACATTCGTAGAGAAACTGGAGATTGGTATTTATGAGGCCACAGGAATTCCAAGAGAAAATATTTCTTTTGAGAAAGAAGGCGGGAGATTTGCGCCTGTAGGAGACAGACTGCTGGTGAAGTTTGCCGAGCACGATGATGCATGGGAAGTCTGCGGACTTTATACACAGGAATTATTTAAATCTTATCAAAGTGGCAGCTCATTTGAGGAGATTATGACTGAGATTACAGATGATCTGAAGCGGATTAAAAAGGCTGATATTTATGAGAAAACAAAAGTAATCAAAGATTATGAAAAAACAAAGCCGCGTTTATTTATCAGACTGTTAAATGCCAATAAATATGCAGCAGATTTGCAGGATGCGGTTTATAAAACTCTTGGAGATATTGCGCTTGTGCTTTATATGAAAGTTACTGAATATGAGGGATGTGTAACCAGTACGAAAATCCGCCTGGGAATGCTGGAACAATGGGGAAGAGACAGTGATGAGGTATTTAAGGAAGCATTACTCAATACGTACTTTATGAGCCCACCGAGAATTTACAGATGGGAGCAGATGATCTTTAATCCGGAATATGAAGGCGAGAGTTTTATGAATCTGGGAGATAAATGTGAATTAAAAAGAGATGCGATGGGAAATTGTTTAAGTACTACCAAGAAGACGAATGGAGCAGTTGCAGTGTTTTTGCCCGGGGTGGCAGAACAGCTTGCGTATATGCTGGATTCTGATTTCTACATGGTATTTACAAGCGTACACGAGGTGATGATTCATAATGACAAATTTGTGGAGCCTGAAGACTTGCAGTATGTTTTGGAAGATACCATTAAAGAAGCCACACCTAAGGAAGATTATCTTACATCCAGAATTTATCAGTATAATAGAGAGACACACAAATTTATTTGTGTAACATCTTTAGATGAGTGAATATAGTATTTGAATGATGGGATATGATTTTTGTTGTATTGATGCTAGTACAGCGAAAATTAAGTTTCTGCTATATTGACGCAGGATGATTTCTTCAGCTGCAAGGCGGAGGAATGGGACGTAGCGGTGGCTACGGCGACCGATGACAACGCGGAAATAAGAAATTTAGATGCAAGATTGTTCGAGAAATCAACTTGTCGGTACACTAGATATATAACCTTTGTTGAAGATAAAGTAGCGTGTTGGGAAGGGGAGTGTCCATTTGAAATATTAGTTGGTATTGTGTAATGCCGTTGCTTGTTAATAATATAAGAAGCAATAAAATAGTGTGAGATAAAATATGAGAGTATTCGTTAAAAGAATACTCTCATAGTAAAATTCTTATGTGTAATTAAAAATGGCAATTATCCAAGCAGTGCGGAGTCGTTACTGAATTCTTCGCCGCTTGCACGTTCAAACTGATCCAGAAGGTCTTTGACAGTCAGTTTTTTCTTTTCTTCACCCTGAATGTCCAGAATGATTTTACCTTCCATCATCATGATCAGACGATTGCCATGTGCAATGGCATCTTTCATATTGTGGGTGATCATCAGAGTTGTAAGGCGATCACGATTTACGATCATATCTGTGATTTCAAGAACCTTTGCGGCTGTTTTCGGATCAAGGGCAGCGGTGTGCTCATCCAGAAGCAGAAGTTTCGGTTTCTGGAGTGTCGCCATAAGAAGGGTAAGCGCCTGTCTCTGTCCACCGGAGAGGAGTCCTACTTTGGAGGTAAGTCTGTCTTCCAGACCAAGACCGAGAATTTTGAGAAGTTCTCTGTATTCTTCTCGTTCTGCTTTTGTAATTCCGGAGCGGAGAAGACGGGATTTTCCACGACGTTTTGCAAGTGCAAGGTTTTCTTCAATACCCATGGTGGCAGCAGTTCCGGTCATCGGATCCTGGAATACACGTCCAAGGTATGTGGCACGCTTGTGTTCGGAAAGTTTGGTAACATCAATATTGTCGATAAGGATCTGTCCTTCATCAACCGGCCATGTTCCTGCAACAGCATTTAACATAGTAGATTTACCGGCACCGTTTCCACCGATGACTGTGACAAAGTCTCCTTCGTTCAGTTTAAGATTCAGGCCATTTAAAGCACGCTTTTCATTGATGGTTCCCGGGTTAAATGTTTTATAGATGTTTTTTAATTCAAGCATTTTTATTTACCTCCCCTTTTTACCGGTTTGTTGAAATATTTGCCTTTCCAGTATGGGAACGCAAGGAAGAGGGCAACAACGATTGCGGAAAGCATCTTCAGCAGGTCCGTATCAATACCCATCCAGATAACGACCTGAAGTACCAGATAGTACAGGATGGAGCCAAGGATAACAGCGGTCAGGCGAAGTGCAAAGTTACGGAAAACACGTCCGAAGATTGCCTCACCGATAATAACAGCAGCCAGACCGATAACGATGGAACCACGTCCCATGTTGATATCTGCAAAACCCTGATACTGTGCAAGGAGAGCGCTTGAAAGCCCTACCAGACCGTTGGAGATCATAAGACCGAGAACTTTGTTCCTGTTTGTGTTGATACCCTGGGCACGTGACATATTTGGGTTACATCCGGTTGCTCTTAAAGAACATCCAAGTTCTGTTCCAAAAAACCAGTATAAAATTGCAATCAGAACAATACACATGATTGCTACGATAAAGATGGTGTTTTTGGAAAGGGATGTGTTTTTAATATGACGCAGAGAAACCAGAAGATTGTATTTATCAACATTGATTGCCTGGTTTGCTTTTCCCATAATTTTCAGGTTGACAGAGTATAAAGATAACTGTGTCAAAATTCCGGCAAGGATTGCAGGAATTCCCATAAATGTATGGAAAATTCCAGTAACAAGACCAGCAAGCATTCCTGCGAGAGTAGCGGCGAGCATGGAAATCCAGACATTATGTCCGGAAAGCATCATCATTATACATACTGCACCACCGGTACACATGGTACCATCTACAGTAAGGTCTGCGATATCGAGAATGCGGAATGTCAGATAAACACCGATTGCCATGATTCCCCAGATCAGACCTTGTGCCACAGCGCCCGGAAGCGCAGCTATTAACGTCATAATTTGCATTTGTAATTTCCTCCTGTTGAGACGCGAAAAGCGAGAGAGGTAAAAAACCCTTTCCCGCTGATCGCATATAAGTTAAATTTTCGTAACTGTGTTGTTACTGAACAGTTACAAATTTTCGGTTCAGAATTATTCATCAGCCTCTTCAGTTGCATCATCTTCAGCAGTTTCAGCAGTAGCTTCGTCTGCTGCATCTGCATCGTCAGATGCTTCTTCTGTATCTTCAGCAGCTTCGCCGATTGCTACATAATCATCAGGAACTGTGATGCCAAGTTCTTCACAGATATCTTTATTGTATTCTTTTGTGAAGTTTGGTGCATATTCGATTGGCATTGT
>NZ_JBWLUT010000055.1:0-24845 GCF_056504575.1 Blautia sp. CGZ-1-C1 | reverse complement strand
TTGCAAATTGCCTGAAAAAGAAAAGCAGAACCTGTCCCAAATCCATTTTTAACAAACTCAATCAAAATATCTTTCTCAGGAACTGCCAGGCCAAAATGAAGAAGTGTATGCTTTCTCATAAAATGTGTCAGCAGAACCAGAACACCGCAAAAAGTAGCAATGCACAATGCAAGCGATGCACCCTTAATGCCAAAATTCATAATTCCCATGAACAGAATATCCAAAACAATGTTGAGCACAATCAGAACAACCGATGCCGCTGCTGCCGTCTTCGGATCTCCATCACTGCGCACTGAATAAGAAAGAATATAATAAAAAATAAATGCACCTGCGCATAAGAAAACTATAAAAATATAAGACTCTGCCAGATTTATCGATCGTATCTGTAGCTCCAATTGCATATAAAAGTTTTCTGCCACCCAAAATTCCTGTCACCATACACACGACTGTTTCCACCAGACCTGCCGTGAGCTTGTATATCAAATAATTTATTTGCTTCTTGCGGTCTCAGATTTTCCAAGAGCCTGTCCGATCAGAACGTTAGTCCCAACAGCCGTTGTCACTGACAGTAAAGCAAAAAGCAAAAAAACAGGAGTTGCTATATTGGTCACTGCCAGGCCATCACTCCCTATATAATTTCCTATTAAAACAGCATCCACAAGTGTAGATACAGCAGTTCCCAAAGCAGAAAATATTCCCCATATCAAAAACATTCTGTATGCATTTACAGCAAATTTCTTCTCCACAGCAATTCTCCTTTTTATTTTTTAGTGCTCCTGATTTCCATCACTTGCATACATTTTAATAATTATACCTTGCATACCTGCATTTTGTCCAGCGATTCCGGAGATGGCAGCTCTCTTTTCTTAACAATAACTATCCTTAATATTTGTTACTGTTCACTCCGTTCACAGTAACTTTGCCAAAATTCATTCCAGATTGCCTGCGGCAATGGAATTTTGGCTTGTATGTCTCGGGATTTTGGCATATTCATGCCAAAACACCTCGCGGGATAGTGGTATGTGAACAGTAACTAATATTTTTCTTTTCATCTTTTTACTTCTTGTCAAGCGGATATTCGCAATCCGCTTTGCCACTTGCTCATAACCGAACAGGAGACTAATCATTAGTTGATTAGCCTCCTGCTCAATTGATATCATTATTTCTCACCAGAAAGAAGAATGCGGTCATTATCCAGCATCTTTCCGGCACCCGTCTTAAATTTCTCTAGAAGTCCTTCTACCGTCAGGCCCTTCTTCTCTTCTTCGTGAATATCCAGCACAATATTTCCGGAATCCATCATCAGGATACGGTTTCCAAGATCCAGCGCAGACTGCATATTGTGAGTCGATCATCAGACAAGTCAGCTGATGTTCCTCCACGATTCTCTTCGTAAGATTCAATACTTTCTCTGCTGTTCCCGGGTCAAGGGCTGCTGTATGCTCATCCAGTAACAACAATTTCGGTGGATTCATAGTTGCCATCAAAAGTGTCAGCGCCTGTCTCTGTCCACCGGAGAGAAGTCCTACCGGCTGAGTCATACGCTTCTCAAGTCCGATATCCAGAAGTTTCAGTTCTTCATGGAATCGCTCTTTCTCCTGCCTGGACACATGGGAAAGCCATCCGCCTTTTCCTGCCGCAAGCGCCAGATTCTCTTCTATCGTCATTCCCGGCGCTGTTCCTCTCATCGGATCCTGATACAGACGTCCGATCGTTTTTGCACGCACATGCTGTGGCATAAAAGTAATATCCTGTCCATCCAGCATGATCACTCCGGAATCTGTAAGGAAATCTCCGCAGATTGCATTAAAAAGCGTTGATTTTCCTGCTCCGTTAGAACCAGATGCATCGTTGCAAAATCACCGTTTTCCAGTTCAAGTGACAGATCTTTGATTGCCTGTTTTTCATTTACCGTACCCGGATTAAAAGTCTTGGAAATATGTTCAATCTTCAGCATAAATCACTGTACTCCCTTCCTGTGAGTCATTCTTCTCTTAATCTGCGGCCACTGTTTCTTCAGATACGGACCTGAAATAGCCAGCACAACAATCACAGAAGATACCAGTTTCAGCATAAATGCCGGCATATTAAATCTCAGCGCGACGGTATATACCAGGCGGAAGATAAATGAACCAAGCACCATACCGACCGCTCTTACAAAGATACCGCCTCTGCCAAGAATCGTGCCACCAATCAGCAGGGAGGCAAGTGCGATTGTAACCATTCCCTGCCCAATATTAATGTCTACAGATTTCTGTGACTGAGACAGAAGACATCCGGAAAGTGCTGTAAATGAGTTTGCCACACAAAGGCCTACGATTGTAGTAAATACCGGGTTAATAGAGGAAGATTTAACCATATCTGCATTATTTCCGGTTGCCCTGATTGCCAGACCAAGTCTTGTTCTAAGGAAAAATACAAGAAAGACAACCACTATGGCTACTGCGATAAAAGCAACTACAATATCTCCTCTCCCTTTCAGTGGTGTATTTTTCAGTGCCTCTTTCATCATGGAAAACACAGTATCTGTTCTGTTCATATTGATCAGAGAAGAACCTCCCATCACTGCAATATTCACAGAATACAAACCTGTATTTACGATAATTCCGGCCAGAAGACTGTCAACGCCAAGTTTCGTCTGAAGTATAGCCGTCACAAATCCCGAGCACACGCCTGCAGCCATAGCTGCAAAAATTGATAAAAAAGGATGTCCGCTGACTGCCACTGCCGCTCCAACAGCTGCTCCCAGAGTAAAGCAGCCATCAGTGGAAAGGTCACAGACATTCAGCATAGAATAACTGAGAAACAAAGCAAGAACTGTCAGTGAACAGATCAGGCCAAGTTTCAGTGCGGTCTCTCCAAGAGAGAGTATAGTCGCAATAGTCACGATAATTTCCTCCTACTCCTCTACTTCATCAAAGCTCTCTGCTGTAACGATTTCATTTACCTGTGTGCACAGTGGCTCGAAATCTTTCTTGATTGTTTCTAAATCAAGTCCAAGTCCCTCGCAGGTTTCTGTGTTAATAGTTGCTGTACCATTATCAAATGTCTCTACAGGAGTTGTTGCAGGATCTGCATCGTTCATAAGGATATCTGCAATCATATCTGCTGTCTTCTGCCCAAGGTTTGCGTAATCAACACCATATCCGACAAATGCGCCATTTAATGCAAAAGAATCAGCTCCTGTGTACTGCGGGATACCTGCATCAATGAATTTCTCATAGATAGAAAGCTCTGCTGTCATAATTGTATTGTCGGTCGGGGTAAATACCGCATCCACACCATCTGCTACCAGTGCATCAGCCGCAAGCTGTACTTCATCTGTTGTAGTACCGGTACGCTCTACATATTCGATTCCTTCTTTATCTAGATAATCCTTTGCTTCCTGAATTGCTGTTGTAGAAGAATCCTGTCCGATATCATACAAAAGACCGATTTTCTTTACATCAGGATTTACTGCCTGAATCAGTTTCATAATTGATGCTGTATCCAGGTAATCACTTGTACCTGTGATATTTGCCCCAGGGGCATCTAAATCTTCTACAAGTCCACTGCCTACCGGATCAGATACTGCGGAGAATACAACCGGTGTATCTGTTCCTTCTGTTGCGGACTGCATACGCATTGCTACCGGTGTCGCAACACCTACCATTAAATCTACATTATCAGTCTGAAAATCAGAAATGATCTGTTCCATGACGTTGGCATCTGCATTACAGTTATCATAGGATACATCAAAAGTAACATCTTTGTCCTCGCCGATTTCTTTCAGACGGGACTGGATATTATCTACAATCTGATTTAAGGAAGCGTCATCTACATAGTTGCAGATACCGATTTTGAAATCCTGTGCCATAACCGGTGATGCCATCATCATAGTTGCCATTGCTGTTGCTGCGATTGCTAATACTCTTTTTTTCATAGTCTTTTTCCTCTCTCTACATCTTATTTAGCAGTTCATTTTTGGCTGCCATAGTCTCAGGGATATTTGCCAACCCCTTGTTACTGTCTGTGAGAAAGAACTCCCCGGATTCCTTTTCCCGGATGTGTCAATCACTCTGAAGAACCACTCAGATCAAAAAGAATTCCTGCCCTGTCATTTTTTATCTGTCGGGCTTTTATATATAATAGCAGAAATCTTAATAAGGTTTCTTTATATATAAAAAATCCGCCACAAGCTATCTCCTGCTTGAGACGGTAATAAGAATCTTATTATCGCGGTACCACTCAAATTGACGAATCGTCCACTTTCTCATGTACAAACATACACTCCTGATTTATAACGGGTTCGGTTCCCGTCGGCGCCTACTCTCACGCTTATTAAGATTTCGGGCCGCCCTCGAAAGGCCATTCAACAATCAGTTTCATACGGCTTCCCACCAGTGACCGCTCTCTGGAATGATTCTTAATTGCTTACTCTTCTTTCTCATCGGTTTTGATGTGTTTACTTTACCACGCTAACGTGCATATGTCAAGAGGTTTATTTTTTTCTTTTCCTTTTTTCATTAAGGGACGCGGGGAATATAAAAAGATTTCGGGCTTAGTTTCGGAACCATGCAATTCTAAGGCATTCGGGAAGCTGCGTTATTAACTTTGTAACATAGCTACTGGCTATCAATAATAGCTTGTGGTAATATATCAGATAGAAAATAGGTGTCAATACGCTAATAAACAGCGATAAATTTTATACAGAAATGAGGAATGTTATATGTCAACTACTAAAATGGTTTTTCACGGAAGTGATATCGAAAAAATATGCGAGATTTACCACCTCAAACAGGAAAATATTGTAAAATTCGGAGCTAATGTAAATCCACTTGGACTTTCTGAGAATGTGAAAAAACAGCTCGCCAGCCACCTGGACATCCTGTCTTCTTACCCGGACAGAGACTACACCTCTCTTCGCAATACAATCTCAGACTACTGCAACGTCCCTGCCAATTTCATCCTTCCCGGAAACGGATCCAGCGAGCTGATCGCACTTCTGATCCAGGAAAGAAATCCGAAACACACTCTAATCCTCGGACCTACCTACTCCGAATATTCCAGAGAACTTTCCTTCTCCGGAAGCACCCAGGAATACTACCACCTTCGCGAGGAGGATAACTTTATCCTGGATATAGATGATCTCTGCCAGACTCTGAATGGAAAATACGACTTTCTCATCATCTGCAACCCAAACAATCCAACCTCTTCCGCCATTTCCACAGAAAATTTACGAAAACTCCTCGCATTCTGTGCCGAGAAAAACATCTTCGTAATGATCGACGAAACCTACGTAGAATTCGCCCCCGACATCCAGGCAATCACTGCTGTAACCCTCACCAGAGAATTCACTAACCTCATGGTACTTCGCGGCGTATCCAAATTCTACGCCGCCCCGGGAATGCGTCTCGGCTACGGAATCACCGGAAACCTCGAATTCCTCAAAAAAATGAAAGAGAAACAAGTCCCATGGTCCCTCAACAGCCTCGGAGCCCTCGCCGGTGAACTCATGCTCAAAGACCAGGAATACATCAGCCAGACCCGGACTCTGATCCTCTCCGAACGTGACCGCCTCCTTCACGCCCTGAGCCAGATTCCAACATACAAAACCTACCCAGCCTACGCAAACTTCATCCTCCTGAAAATCCAGAAACCAGGCCTGACCTCTTACGACGTCTTCGACGCCTGCATCCGCCAGAACCTCATGATCCGCGACTGTTCCTCTTTCGAATGCCTCGACGGAGAATACATCCGCTTCTGCATCATGATCCCCGAAGACAACACTAAACTCCTCCATATATTAAAATCATTATAAATCATCCAATATTGCCCCACCCACACCAACAACCAGCGTGGCAGAAAATACTTTGTCTGCCACGCGTCCCTCCTGATAAAAAAAGAAAGGCCAGAACCCCCCTCTCCCGAAGTTCCTGGCCATTCCTCTTTCTGACAATATTAATTTTTAAAACTATGAATCGGCGCCGGAATTCTACCCCCACGCTGAACAAACGCATCACAAGAAAACTGATTCACCGGCATAATCGGCGCATAACCCAACAATCCGCCAAACTCAACAACCTCGCCAACTCCCTTACCAATAACCGGAATCAGACGCACAGCCGTAGTCTTCTGATTAATCATACCAATCGCAGACTCATCCGCAATAATACCCGCAATCGTAGAAGCCTTCGTATCTCCCGGAATTGCGATCATATCAAGACCTACAGAACATACACAAGTCATCGCTTCCAGCTTCTCAATCGTCAGCGCACCTGCATTAACCGCATCAATCATACCCTGATCCTCACTGACCGGAATAAATGCGCCACTCAGACCACCAACTGCTGTGGAAGCCATAACGCCGCCCTTCTTAACCTGGTCATTTAACAACGCAAGAGCAGCTGTTGTTCCCGGTGCACCTGCATGCTCAAGACCAATCTCCTCCAGAATCTCAGCAACACTGTCGCCAATCGCCGGAGTCGGAGCAAGAGACAGATCCACGATTCCAAATTTCACACCCAGACGTCTGGAAGCCTCCTGTGCAACCAGCTGTCCCACACGTGTAACCTTAAATGCAGTACGCTTGATCATCTCACAAAGAGTTTCAAAATCCTTACCTCTTACCTGTTCCAGAGCTGTCTTTACAACGCCAGGTCCGCTGACACCCACATTAATAATGGTATCTGCCTCTGTCACACCATGGAACGCACCTGCCATAAACGGGTTATCATCCGGTGCATTACAGAATACAACCAGCTTCGCACATCCAAGAGAATCCTGTTCTTTCGTAGCCTGAGCTGTCTCCAGTACAATCTCTCCCAGCAGCTTGACAGCATCCATATTGATACCGGTACGTGTAGAACCTACATTCACAGAACTGCACACACGCTCCGTCTTTGCGAGCGCCTGAGGAATAGATTCGATCAGAAGCTTCTCTGCCGGAGTCATTCCCTTGCTTACCAGTGCAGAATATCCACCGATAAAGTTTACGCCAACTGTCTTGGCAGCTTTATCCAGAGTCTCTGCGATCGTAACAAAATCTTCTTTTGTCTTACATGCAGCTCCGCCTACCAATGCGATCGGAGTTACAGAAATTCTTTTATTCACGATCGGAATTCCATATTCACTGGAAATTGCCTCACCTGTAGATACCAGATCCCTTGCGCAGTTTGTGATCTTGTCGTAAATCTTTTTATTTAATGTTTCAAGGTCACTGTCAATGCAGTCAAGAAGACTGATACCCATTGTAATGGTACGCACATCCAGGTTTTCCTGTTCGATCATTTTATTCGTTTCATTTACTTCAAAAATATTGATCATGTCTAATTTCTCCCTTGTATGTTTTTTCAGCGTTTTGAGTCAAGTGAAATTCGCAATCCGCTTCGCTACTTGCCTTCCTCTATTAGATTCTGTGCATTACATTGAAGATGTCTTCATGCTGGCAGCGGATTACTACGCCGATCTGATCTCCAAGGGCTTCCAGTTCTTTTGCAAGAACCCCGTTATCTTTCTCACATTTGCTGGCATCAGTTACCATCATCATGTTGAAGTATCCCTGTACAATGGTCTGGGAGATATCAAGAATGTTTACATTGTTGTCTGCAAGATACGTACAAACTTTTGCGATAATTCCTACGGTGTCGTTTCCTACTACTGTGATGATTGTCTTTTTCATAAGTTCTTTGTCCTTTCTACACTGTAATTGCTTCTGATATGCAATCCCTTTTCGCCACCTGAATCTTAAAATCACGGGACTTATAAGGGTTGTCACCTAAGGTTACCTCTGAACAGACGGTTTCATATGCCAGTTCTTCATAATTGTTTTCCCTGCTTAAATGCCCAAGGAATATGGCTTTCATATTGTCATGCAATAACCTGCACAAAAGTCTTCCCGCATTTTCATTGGAAAGATGGCCTCTGTCTCCCAGAATTCTCTGTTTCAGATAATAAGGATACTTTCCAACCTGAAGCATGCGGATATCATGATTTGCCTCCAGAAGAAGCGCGTCAAGATTCTGCAGATTACTGATTATGTATTCATTATATTTTCCAAGGTCTGTAGCAATTCCCACAGAATGTTCTCCACATTCCACGCGATACCCGACCGGCTGTGCCGCATCATGCGGAATCGTAAAGGGATTTACTGTCAGATCTTTTATTTCAAAAGGTTCATCCTCATAAATTTCATGAAAAATCCCTTCCGGCATTTTTCCAAGATTCATCCGGGATAAAGCATCCACAGTTCCGCCGGTCGCATAGATCGGAATCTGATGTTTCCTTGCAATCACGCCCAGACCTTTGATATGGTCGGAATGTTCATGTGTAATCAAAATACCATCAATATCTTTTCCTGTCAATTCCAAAGAATTTAATCCTTGCTCCACCCGCTTTCCGCTGATGCCTACATCCACCAGAAGATGGGTATTGTCAGAGCCAACATAAATACAGTTTCCACTGCTTCCGCTGGCAATGCTACAAATTCTCATATTTCCTGATTCCTTCCTCAATCTGCTGCCTGGTCTGTGCAAAATTGCCATTATTTACAACAACATAATCTGCATTTTCCCGAAAAAAGCTCTCCGGAGCCTGACTCGCAATGATACTGGCTGATTTCTCTCTGGTATAACCACGATTCTCCATCAGCCGCTGAATACGGATTTCTTCATCCGTATGGATATACCATATGGTATCACAAAATTCCTGATAATGATCCTCCAAAAGAAGTGCAGCCTCCACCACACATACTTTCTGTCCCTGCTGTTTTTTTATCTCCAGCTGCTCTTTGATATACTGCTTCACAGCCGGATGAATGATCTGATTTAATTTCTCCAACAGTTCGGGATGTGAAAATACTACATCCGAAATCTGCCTGCGGTCAATAGTTTTATCATTTTTTATTACTTGTTTTCCAAATAATGCAATCACAGGTTCATAGCAGACCTGCCCCGGCTCCATCACCAGATGGCCGATCTCATCCGCTTTCATCACATATGCCTGATATTTTTCTTCGAGAAAATCAAGCACTGTACTCTTTCCGGCACCCACTCCGCCGGTAATTCCTATTGTAATCATTTCTGCCTCTTATCTATTCTCACATCTGCTGCTGAAAGTCAAACAGATATTTGCAAACCGTTTTTACTTCGCCTCGTACCAATTATTTCCCTGATGCATATCTACTTCCAGTTCTACTGCAAGTTTCGCCGCACCTTTCATCTCTTCTTCCAGAATCGCAGATACCTGCGGAATTTCCGCTTTATAAGTCTCTATCAGAAGCTCATCATGCACCTGAAGCACCAGACGGGACTTCAGATGTTCTTCCTTTAATCGTCTGTATACGCGGTTCATTGCAATCTTGATGATATCCGCCGCAGTTCCCTGAATCGGAGAGTTCATTGCAACCCTCTCGCCAAAAGATCTCTGCATGAAATTGCTGGATTTCAGTTCCGGAATCGGCCTGCGCCTGCCAAACATGGTCGTCACATACCCTTTTTCCTTTCCTTCTTCCACCAGCCCGTCAAGAAATCCCTTAATCTTTGGATAGGATTTAAAATATCTCTCAATATATTCTGCGGCTTCTTTTCTAGTAATACTTAAGTCCTGACTCAGTCCGAATGAACTGATTCCATAAACAATCCCAAAGTTTACCGCTTTTGCATTTCTTCGCTGCAGATCCGTCACCTCATCAAACGGTACATGGAATACTTCTGATGCCGTATGTCTGTGGATATCCTGTGCCTCCCGGTATGCCTGAATCAGCTTTTCATCCCCGGACATATGTGCCAGAACACGAAGCTCGATCTGTGAATAATCCGCATCCAGAAATACGTATCCTTCTTCTGGCACAAAAACTTTTCGAATCAGTCGTCCCAGTTCCATTCTTATCGGAATATTCTGCAGGTTTGGCTCCGTACTGCTGATTCTTCCTGTAGCCGTGATTGTCTGATTAAAGGTAGAATGAATCCTGCCATCCTCTGCAATCACATTTGCCAGACCATCCGCATAAGTTGATTTCAGTTTTGTAAGCTGACGGTATTCCAGGATATCCTTTACAATCGGGTATTCCGGTGCAAGCTTCTCCAGAATATCTGCCGCTGTAGAATAGCCCGTCTTTGTTTTCTTTCCACCTTTAAGGCCAAGCTTTTCGAAAAGAATCACTCCCATCTGTTTCGGTGAATTGATATTAAACTCTTCCCCTGCCTGCTGCCAGATCAGTTTCTCCAGCTCCTCAATGCGGACATTCAGTTTCTCCCCGTAGCTTTTGAGTTCTTCTCCTTTTACGCTGATTCCCCACTTCTCCATGGAATCCAGAGTAAAGATCAGAGGAAGCTCAATCTGTGTATATACATTCCACATACCAGTCTCTCTCAACGTCTCACACATCGGCACCTGGCAGGCAAACGCCGTATATGCCATATAGCAGGCCCAGAAGGTAAGTCCCTCTACGCTTTCTTCCCATGCTTTCTCTGCCGTTTTCTTTCCAAGAAGTTCTTCTCTTGTCGGCAGAATTCGTCCATTCAGGTATTCCTTCGCCATATCATCATACGTGTAGGATGATTTTAACGGATTTAACAGATATGCTGCCACGCCTGCATCAAACACTGCTGACGGATCATCAAATGTCACATGTTTCAATATCGCTTTTATATCTAGCGCGCAGACTACATGACGCTCTGTACCGGCGTCAGTGTTGTTTGCCGCCGCACTGTCTTTCATATTACTTTTTACATTATGCTCAGATGCTTTCTTAAAAAGTGTTTCCAGCTTTCCGCAAAGATACGCCTCTGTAACCATTCCCTCTACCGGAATATAATAAATCTCTTCTTCGCTCAGTGCAATTCCTGCACCGTACACATGGCCATTTTCACTTATAAGAGAGACACCGGTTCTGGAACCTGCTTCTGCTTTTTCAAACAATGCTTCGCATCCCGACAGATCTGCGCAGGTAAAAAACTCCTGTTCCAGTGCATCTTCCTGCACTGCCTCAGAATCAAAACGGCTCAGCAGATTCTTAAATTCCAGCTGTCGGCACAGAATAAACGCTTCTTTCGTATAAAGATTTCCCAGTTTCGCCTTCTCATAGGAGAAATCGATCGGACTGTCTGTACAGATCGTTGCCAGTGCCTTGCTCATCTGTGCCATATCATAGTGCTCTCTCATGGATTCTCTGGCTCTGTTTGGTTTCAGTTCCTCCAGATGCTCATGAGCATTTTCAATGCTTCCGTATTCCACTATGATCTTCGTGGCAGTCTTTTCACCCACGCCCGGAATTCCCGGGATATTATCAGCGCTGTCACCCATCAGTGCTTTTAACTCTATGATCTGTGGAGGTGTCACCTGATATTTCTCAATTACCTGCTGCGCATGATAATCCTCTATCGTAGTTTTCCCTCTTACTGTCTTGGGCAGGCGGATCATGATCTTATCCGTCGCAAGCTGAAGCAAATCCCTGTCCCCGGAAAGGATTGTCGCGTCCATCCCCTCTGCCTCGCTCTTCTTTGCCAGAGTTCCCAGAATATCATCTGCCTCATATCCTTCTTTTGTCACAATGTTAACGCCCATTGCCGTAAGGACTTCCTTGATCAACGGCACCTGTTCTCTCAGTTCCTCAGGCATCGGCTTACGCGTTCCCTTATATGCCTCAAACATCTTGTGACGGAAAGTCGGCGCCTTCAGGTCAAATGCCACCGTCAGATACTGGGGCTTCTCCTCCTCAATCGTACGAAAAAGAATATTCAGGAATCCATATACTGCTCCTGTATGTTTTCCCTCTGAATTTGTAAGATCCGGCAGGCCATAAAAAGCTCTGTTCAGAATGCTGTGCCCGTCAATCAGTAATATTTTCTCACTCATAAAATCCTCCAGTATCTCATATGATATGAATTGTTTCCATCATTACATAAACCAATATTGCCGCAAGTGCAGCGATCAGAAGACAAATCCCCGCCCCGACCAAAAACCAGCTTAATTTCTTCTTGCGGATATATCTTCTGGATTTCCGGATGTCCTGCTCAAGCAGCCCTTTAAAATCCAGAACAGAATTACTGCTGTTATCGTCAAGCTGCTGCGTCACCTCATGAACAATAAAATATGTTTCCAGTTCATCATAGCAGGATGAACAATTCTGTACATGGTCAAGAAATTCCTCCAGCTCATTTACCGGGAGCTTATGCTCAATATAGCTGCTCACCATTCCCTCTGCTGTCTGGCAATCCATACCTGTTCCCTTCTTTCTCTTTCAGTGTTACTATCTGTGCTGTACCCGGCAGCATGCTTCGCGATGCATAAATCTGTACTGCACGTCTCGTGCTCACTATTACGAATTATAACCGAACCGGCGTTAATTGGCAAGGAAAAGCGCAAGAGAGCAACAGAAGCCTTTATTGCCCCTGCTGCTCTCTTTTGTAAAAACTGCATCTGTATTTAATCTTTAGTTTTCAGCATTCTCACTGTTCTCTTCTGATTCTGTCTGAGATTTTTCCAGAACAACTGCTTTCGGAGTTTCCAGAGGAGCATTCAGAATCTTCATAAATTCCTCACCTGTGATTGTCTCATGTTCATAGAGATATTTGGCAAGTTCATGAAGTTTACCGATATTGTCCTGAAGAATCTTCAATGCTTTCTGATGTTCTGTTCTTACAAGTTCTACAACCTTCTTATCCAGAAGTGTCTGTGTCTCAAAAGAACAGCTTAAGCTGGAGTCTCCGCCCAGGTACTGGTTGGTCACGTTCTCCATGGCTACCATATCGAAGTCTTCACTCATACCATATCTGGAGATCATCGCTCTCGCAAGCTTGGTTGCCTGCTCAATATCATTGGATGCTCCGGTTGTAATTGAATGGAAAATCAATTCCTCTGCGGCACGTCCGCCTGTAAAAGTTGCAATCTTATTTGCAAGTTCTTCCTTCGTCATCAGATAATGATCCCCATCATCTACCTGCATGGTATAACCCAGGGCTCCTGATGTACGTGGAATAATCGTAATCTTATGAACCGGCGCAGATTCTGTCTGCTTTGCAGCAACCAGCGCATGTCCGATCTCATGGTAAGCAACGATCAGTTTTTCCTTATTGGAAAGAACTCTGTTCTTCTTCTGATATCCGGCGATAACTACCTCAATGCTCTCTTCAAAGTCAGCCTGTGTGGCAAATTTTCTGCCATCACGTACGGCGCGAAGAGCAGCCTCATTGACAATATTTGCAAGTTCAGCACCGGAAGCTCCTGCAGCTGCTTTCGCAATATCGTCAAAACGTACGGAATCCGCGATCTTAATCTTCTTTGCATGAACTTTAAGGATTTCTTCACGTCCTTTTAAATCAGGAAGCTCAACAGGAATACGTCTGTCAAAACGTCCCGGACGGAGAAGTGCAGGGTCAAGGGAATCCGGTCTGTTCGTTGCAGCCAGGATTACAACACCCTTGGAACCGTCAAAACCATCCATCTCTGTAAGCAGCTGGTTCAGAGTCTGCTCACGTTCATCATTGCCGCCTGTAAATCCGGCACCATCACGTTTCTTACCAATTGTATCAATCTCATCGATAAATACGATACATGGAGCTTTCTCATTTGCCTGTTTGAAGAGGTCACGCACTTTGGCAGCACCCATACCAACAAACATTTCTACGAATTCAGAACCGGAAATAGAGAAGAACGGAACTTCTGCTTCGCCGGCTACTGCCTTCGCAAGAAGTGTCTTACCTGTTCCAGGAGGGCCTACAAGAAGCGCTCCTTTCGGCATGGATGCACCGATTTCTCTGTATTTCTGAGGATTGTGAAGATAGTCTACGATCTCAGTCAGAAGATCTTTCGCTTCATCCTCTCCTGCTACATCTGAAAATTTAATTCCTGTAGATGATTTCACATATACTTTGGCATTACTTTTACCAAATGACATTGCTCCGCCAGGGCCACCACCCATAGAGCTCATCATCTTCTTACTGAGCCATCTTCCAAGAAGGATAAAGATAGCAATCGGCAAGATATATCCTGCCAGCAGACTGATCCAGATAGATGTCTGCTGAGGTGCTGCCGCATCAAATTTCACATTTGCATCATGTAAACGGTCTACAAGGTCAGGATCATTTACCTTAACGGTTCTGAAATAACCCTCCTGATTATCGCTGACATCTGCTACATAATAAATATAATCATCCTGAATCTCTACTGTCTTGACATAACCCTTCTCTACTCCTGTCAGGAAGACACTGTACTCTGTTGTCTGTACCTTTCGTCCCTCAATCGCAGGAAGTAACAGCACATTCAGAAGAATGATAATAATTGCCGCAATGATATAATATACATAAAGCGGTTTTCTGCCTGGTTTTTTATTATCAAGGTTCATCGGCTTTTCCTCCATTCGTTATTGTTATGATGTACCATATCACTTATTTCTTCATTTTTCAAGAAAGGTCGGTTAAATTTCATAAACATTTTAGAAATATCCTGATTTTTTTATCATTATTCTTTCACTATTTGAATTTTTTATCTTAATCAGTAAGTTCTTATCTCTTCTTGCCTTTTCTATATTTTTGCAACCCCAAAATGCCAAAAAATTTTCCAAAAAATCCAAAAACTCTCTTGCCATATGATTGAAATCGTGTTATTATATTAAACGTTCAAACGCCGGCATGTCGGAATGGCAGACGAGGCAGACTCAAAATCTGTTGTGGGCAACCACGTGTGGGTTCAAGTCCCACTGCCGGCAGTTAAAAAACTGGATTTCTGAGAATCCAGTTTTTTTATGCCAATATAGGTAAAATCATATCTTTCTCTTGTTTCTGTAAATATACCGGATTCAAGCAACCTCCGCAGGGGACTTACTTGATTTGGTTAAGCATTTGTCTCTGCCCGTCCTTATATTTGCTTTTTATTACACTATTATAGCCAAAAGCTGCAGCTTTGTACATAGCTGCTGCTTCGGATAAAATGTTTAAGATTTTATAAATTTTGTCTTCGGATATACGCTGCTTGCCTTGATCATTTTCTGATATTTAGTAAATAACTTCTTTGGAAGTTTCATCGTGACTGTTTTATTAACAGCGAGGCCTTTCTTTCCAACGTATTCAAGTGCTGTGCTGTTGATCTTAACTGTTTTAACAGCCGGGCACTGATAAAAGGCTTTGGTGTCAATGCGTTTCACGCTTGCGGGAAGTGTGAAATTTTTCAGTTTTGCACATTCTGCAAATGCATTACTTCCGATTTTGGTTACTTTTGTACCAAATCTTATGGTTCTGAGATTTGGACATTGATAGAAAGCCTGTTTTTCAATGGTAGTTACATTATTTCCGAAAATGACGTCTGTAATCTCTTTGTCCGCACTGAATGCACTCTGATCAATCGTCGTTACTTTATAGGTCTTATCATTGATCGCAACGGTGGACGGAATCTGCACAACATTAAGTGCTGCGCCAAGTCCTGTCACGCTTACTTCTTTTTCATTTAAAATTTTATATCCGAGTCCGCCTATCAGATAGTTGTAGCTTTTTCCCTGATCTGTTAATGGTGCTGCGTTGAACTGGTATCTTACTGGCTGGATAATGTCATTTTTTACCCATGCGTTTTCAATATATTCTTCCCTCTGGAAAAATACATACATATTATATGCGCGTTCTACTTTTGTATAAATTCCTTTTGCAGAACCGATTTCCCATTTTCTGTTGATATTACTTTCCTGAGGTTTAATGGACAAACTCCAGTATAGTGGTGTCCATCTGACATCTCCGTTGACAGGATTCATATTCTGTGTACCGGCTCCGATCACATTAAATTTGTAATATGTATTTGGGTAAAAGACGAGTGGTTTCTCAAATCCTTCTACAATACTGTCGTTCGCGCTTACGCTCTTCGTTTCCTCTGTATCGTTTGTCGCATCCTCTCCGGCAGACCACGAATAGTCATAATTATCATCAAAATATTCTTCTCTTTCTGTATCCGTTCCATCTGAAAATTCTGCTGCATTTACTGTAGTAAATGCTCCTGCTGCCAGTACACCTGCCAGGATAATAGCTGCTAGTTTCTTCATCAGGTACTCCTCCTTTTCATACATACTTAGATTACATTTTTCATTTTACTTTCTTTTCCAGCAAATGTCCACTTAGATTTTCTGCGAACTTTGTCGTATTTACCGTTACTGTTCACACGCCACTATCCCGCGAGGTGTTTTGGCATGAGAATGCCAAAATCCCGAGACATACCGCGCGAATTTATGCGAATAGCATAAATTCTGTGCATCGCGAAGCGTGTTACTGAGAACGGAGTGAACAGTAACGTATTTACCTATATCTCATCCCTCATATGCCATTCCTGGTCTGCTTCTTTTATGTCTGGTATGTTTTTAAATACTTCGCAGTCCTGGTCACATCCATCTTTTATGCATGGACAGACCATCTTTACTTTCTTAAAATGGCCGGGAACTCCCTCGTACTGCACAGTCCATAAACCATTATAATGTAACTGCTTACACATTCCTGCTTCATATTCATATTTAATCATAAATTTTTCTTCTCTTTTCCTGCTATTTAAAGGTTACTGTTCACTCCGTGCCCAGTAACCTTTAAAGCTCAAACTTTTTCTATCCAGATGCAAAACGAAAGGCACTGACCATTTTTTTCTTACAGATCAGCACCTTTCACTTTATACGCCTTAATTATACGTCTTACTTTATATTATTTGATTTGTACTTCTTCAGTTGAAATAAATATCCGGATTTATTTCATATCTTCCAGAAGTTTCTCATAAATCGGGAAGCAGTCAAATGTTGCAAAGTAATCCTTCGGTGTCTCAGCACGACGAATCATCTCGAATCTTCCATCCTCATGAAGAAGAATCTCAGAAGATTTCAGTTTACCATTATAGTTGTATCCCATTGCAAAACCATGAGCACCTGTGTCATGGATTACAAGCAGATCTCCCATGTCAACCTTCGGCAGGTAACGGTCGATTGCAAATTTATCATTGTTCTCGCAAAGAGAACCTGTTACATCATACATGTGGTCACATGGCTGATCTTCTTTTCCCATAACAGTAATATGATGATAAGCTCCATACATTGCAGGACGCATAAGGTTTACGGCACACGCATCAACACCGATATACTCTTTGTGAGTATGTTTCTCATGGATTGCCTTTGTTACCAGGCAGCCATAAGGTCCCATCATGAAACGTCCCATCTCTGTATAGATTGCGACGTCACCCATTCCGGCCGGAACGAGAACTTCTTCGTATACTTTACGAACGCCTTCACCAATCTCTCTGATATCGTTTGGAGTCTGATCTGGTTTGTAAGCGATTCCGACACCACCGGAAAGGTTGATGAACTTCACATGAGCGCCTGTCTCTTTCTGAAGCTTCACAGCCAGTTCAAACATCTCTTTTGCTAACATCGGATAATACTCATTTGTCACTGTGTTACTTGCAAGGAATGCATGGATACCGAATTCCTCAGCACCTTTTTCTTTCAGAATCTTGAATGCCTCAAAGATCTGCTCAGTAGTCATACCATATTTCGCATCTCCAGGATTATCCATGATATCGTTGCTGATCTTGAATACTCCGCCCGGATTGTAACGACAGCTGATCACTTTCGGAATATATCCTACCGCTTTCTCTACGCTCTCGATATGTGTGATATCATCAAGGTTGATGATTCCACCGATCTCATTTGCATATTTAAACTCTTCTTCCGGTGTATCATTTGAAGAGAACATGATGTCTCCTTCTTTGCATCCGATTGCTTTGGACATCATCAGCTCTGTCATGGAAGAACAGTCACATCCACATCCATACTCCTGAAGAATTTTGATCAGAAATGGGTTTGGAGTTGCTTTTACAGCGAAGAACTCTTTGAAACCTTTGTTCCATGCAAATGCTTCTTTTACTGCTTTTGCGTTGTCACGAATACCTTTTTCATCATAAAGATGGAAAGGGGTTGGAAACTGTGCTGTGATTTCCTGGAGTTTATCCAGGGTGACAAATGGTACTTTTTTCATAATAATCTTCTCTCCTCTTACTTCTTGTGTATATGTGTATATAAGTGATCCTGACAGTACTCATAATTTCCATTACATTTAGAACAAAAACGGAATTCCAGATTTGGATCATCTTTCTCTGTACGTCCACAGACTGCACATTTATGCTTCGTCACTCCCTGTGTATTACCAGGGAAAGGAACAGTCTTACTTTCTCCCATCGCTCTCTTAAACTGATTTCTCCGGTGGATTTCCTTCGGATTATATCGGTTAAGATTTCTTGTTCCCAGGAAGAAAATAATAAAGTTCAGTAAGGATGCAACGATTGGCAGAGCCATAAACCATGCTCCGTTCATAACATAGCTTACAACGTTCCATCCAACAATCAGGACATAAAAAAGTGCCATCCATTTCATTTTTATAGGAATCACAAAATATAACAAGATCTTCATCTCCGGATATGTCATCGCATATGCCAAAAAAACGGATAAACTAATATAATAAGTTGTAAATGGCTGACCATTTAAAACATCCGAAGCTCCTCCTGTAATAAAATACAATATAAATGCCGAAATTACAGTAAATAGTATTCCCGATAAAATATATAATGTAAATTTAAAAGAGCCCCATGTATGTTCCAAAGAACTACTTACAGGATAATAGAAGCACACAATTACTATAATAAATAAAAATAAATTCGTTGTTGTTGGCGGATAAATTACCCACGTTATCAATCTCCATATCTGTCCATGTAAAATTTGAGTCACATTCAAAGTAAGCATAGACAACAATTCTGGATTCAAAAACATCAGCGCATATCCCAGCACATAACTTACAATAATATATATCGTAAGATTCTCAATCCCGCGATTTCCAAATTTGCGTTCCAGTTTGTCAATAAATTTCATAAGTCTCCTTTACTAAATGAAGCGAAGCTCTCCTTCGCTTTACTCTGTCCATGACCAGTCTGCCGCTTAAGCCAAACCAATCATGTGTTACCGACACCTTTATTCTCAGTGGCAATAAAATTTCTACAGTAAAATCAGAAAAACTTCTTCTTGGAAAGAAATGCCCCTGCAATGATACTCACCACGACAGAAAGGATGATAATAAGTAAAAATCCCCATGGTGTCTTGGAAAGCGGCATTCCCGCTGCACTTACGTTCATTCCATAGGCACTGAAAACAATAGTCGGTATACTCATAACGATCGTAATCAAAGCCAGTGCTTTCATAACGATGTTCAGATTATTTGAGATTACAGAAGCAAAGGTTCCCATCATACTGCTTAGAATCCCGCTGTAAATGTTCGCCATCTCAATCGCCTGCTTATTCTCAACGATAACATCCTCCAGAAGTTCTGTATCCTCCGGATATTTCTTGATACTCTCCACTTTCAGGAGTTTCTCAAGCACCATTTCATTTGATTTTAGAGAGGTTGTAAAATATACCAGTGATTTCTCCAGTTCCAGAAGTTCCATTAACTCCTGATTTCTCGTAGACAGATGAAGTTTCTCCTCGATCTGCTCGCTCTTCTTATCTATAATACGCAGATATCTCAGATACATACTGGCATTACGGTACAAAATCTGCAGGATAAATCTTGTCTTCATATAAGTAAAGAAATTTCTGACCCTGCCTTCCATAAATCTGGTAAGCACCTGTGTATCTTCCAGACATATAGTAAAAATCATCTTCTGTGTTACTATAATACCAAGAGGGATGGTCACATACCAGTCCTTCTCATTACGCTCTTCAATGGTAGGTACATCTGCAAGGATAAGGGTGTAATTGTCCTCCACTTCAATACGGGAACGTTCCTCCTCATCCAAAGGCGCGCGCAAATCGTCTACCTCTATCCCAAACTGCTCGGAAATTTCAAAAATCTCTGTTGCTGTAGGATTCGTCAGTGCAATCCAGCATCCCTCCTGTGATTCCTGTATTTCATGGATTGAGCCATCGATTGTCTTAAAAATCCTTACCACGATCCACACTTCCCTTCTTCTCTCGATTTCCCCTCATCATATAAGCTGCTCCTCATCCTGTATACGGCAGCCTATATAAACTCTCTGTTTTGTACAAAGATTCAACATCCATTATAATTTGAACATGAATTTTTGTCAATTCCAATGCTTTCGGTTTACAAAACTTTTACACTTCGCTATAATAAAGTCATATGTGTACTTCAAACATGTACACACTATATAAAAAGTGATAGCAAGAAAGGACTTAAAACATATGAGCCAGTCATCATTTGGAAATAAATTCAAGGTAACTACCTGGGGAGAATCACATGGAAAAGCCCTCGGCGCTGTTGTAGACGGATGCCCTGCCGGACTGTCCCTCTGTGAAGAGGATATCCAGGTCTTCCTCGACAGAAGAAAGCCAGGACAGAGTAAGTACACCACTGCCCGCAAAGAGGGAGACCTCGTAGAGATCCTCTCCGGCGTTTTCGAGGGCAAAACAACCGGTACTCCTATCTCTTTGATGGTAAGAAACACAGACCAGCGTTCCAGAGATTATGGTAATATCGCTTACTCCTACCGTCCGGGACACGCTGACTATACTTTCGATCAGAAATACGGATTCCGCGATTACAGAGGTGGCGGTCGTTCTTCCGGACGTGAAACTATCGGAAGAGTCGCAGCAGGTGCTATCGCTTCCAAAATTTTATGCGAACTTGGCATCTCCATCTGCACCTACACCAAATCCATCGGACCTGTAGAAATCACAACATTTGATAAAGAAGAGATAAATAACAACGCATTCTATATGCCGGATGCCCTGGCAGCTGCCAAAGCAGGTGAATATCTGGAAGAATGTATGAAAAATCAGGACAGCGCCGGCGGTGTGATCGAATGCCGCATCAGCGGTACTCCTGCCGGACTCGGCGACCCTGTCTTTGACAAACTCAATGCCGTACTTGCACATGCTTTAATGTCTATCGGAGCTGTCAAAGCCGTAGAAGTCGGTGATGGCATTGCCGTAACCTCCCTGAAAGGCTCTACTGATAATGATGGTTTCACAGTCAAAGATGGAGAAATCGTCAAAACTTCCAACCATGCCGGTGGCATCATGGGCGGTATCAGCGACGGAAGCGAAATCATTCTCCGTGTTCACATTAAACCAACTCCGTCCATCAGCCAGCCACAGCAGACTGTCACCAAAGACAAAGAGCCACTTTCCATGGAAATCCACGGCCGCCACGATCCCGTTATTGTTCCAAGAGCCGTTGTTGTCGTAGAATCCATGGCTGCAATCACACTTGCAGACGCACTCTTCGCCAACATGAGTTCACAGATGGATAAAGTGCGCGACTTTTACCTGTAAATATTGGCAGCTGTTCAATAAGCAGCCATCCCTCAAAATGTTCAAACATAAAATTACAGAACATATAAAATCCCCTGCGTTAATTACTTATCACCTTTTGTAATTAATGCAGGGGATTTTTCATACTCTAAGTCAATCGGATATTCGCAATCCGCTTTCACTACTTGCTCATAAGTTCTATTTATTCTTCCGGTACTGGCCAGATACGGATACTGTTCGGTTCTGAAACTTTTAAAGGTTTTCCGTTCATTACAATAATATTCTTCTCATAATCCACTGTAAAAATAGTAATAGTATTACTTACATGATTTATAGCAGCCAGATGCTTATCATCCGGGAAGAGTACCAGGTCTTTCGGATACTCACCACTAATCGGAAGTGTAAACTTTCTGGTAAGCAGTCCTGTCTCTTCATCTCTCTCAAACATAGATACGGTATCCTCACCTGCTGTTGTGCAGAACAGATGTTTTCCATCATTTGCAAGGGACAGACCTGATGCAGCATTATGTGTATCGTGAGAATCCTTCTTTATACTTGTCTCAATACTCTGAATCAGTTCAAACTCCGGTGACTTACCGCTTCCATCATATTTATAGGTCTTGATCTCATTTGTAAGTTCAAAAAGAATATAAGCAAACTTGCCATCATCACTGAAACGGATGATACGCGGACCACTCTCTCTCGGACATCTTAAGATATCCACCAGTTCAAGCTTATCACGCATTTTATTGATACGATAAATCTTCACCTGATCAATTCCGTTATCAACTGCGCACAGATATTTATTATCCGGTGTCGGACGCACACAGTTTACATGCGGACGGAAGTTACGCTCTGCAACACTTCCAAGTCCCTTATGAAATACACCATCCATCAGGCTTCCAAGTCTTCCGTCCTTATGAGTATGTACAACGGTCACCTTACCGTCATGGTATCCGGCAACATAAAGATATCTGCCATCCACATCAGTGGAAAGGAAACATCCTCTCATTCCATCAATATTCACACTGTTGATACGTGACAGATCACCATTCTTATCACGTTCAAACACTGCAACACCCTCATCCTCGATAGAATAGAGATACTTGCCATTCTTTGAAACAGCCGTGTGGGATGCGTTACTTACTTCAACACTGCTGCGCTCTGTAAGAGTACCATTCTCCACATCAACATCATATACATGAATCCCCTGTCTGGAAGAGCCATGTGTATAAGAACCCACATAAGCTACATATTTTTTCTCACTCATAATGTTCGTCCTCCTGCTGTCCTTCTAATACATCAAAAATCAGTCAACTATTCACGATGTACTCATCTATTGCCCGTTACTCTGGCCGGCACTGCCATATGATGTCGATATTATAGCACATTTTGCCAATACTCACAAGACAACCCACCCCATTTTTATGTATTTTTCCAAATCCAAAGAAAAAAGGCCGTCATCTCCCCTTCGAAAGATAGCAGCCATTTAATCCCATTATTTAAAATAATTCTTAACCGCTTCCAGCGTCTTATCAATAATCTCATCTGTATGAGCCGTAGAAAGGAACATAGCCTCAAACTGAGACGGTGCCAGATGAATCCCCTGTGCCAGCATTCCCTTGAAATATTCAGAAAACGCCTTCGTATCCGCACTCTTCGCAGAAGTATAATCCACAACCTCCTGCTCAGTAAAGAACAGACTACCCAGAGAAGAAACATGGTTCACATGATAAGGAAGATCTTTCTCTGCCAGGATCTTCTCCATACCGCTGTAAAGTCTCTCACCCTTCTTTTCCAGTTCCTTATAAACTTCCTGATGCTCATAGAGATATTTCAGCTGAGTCAGTCCCGCAGCCATGGCGATCGGATTACCACTTAAAGTACCGGCCTGGTAAACCTTACCAACAGGAGAAACCAGTTCCATGATTTCTCTTCTTCCACCATAAGCGCCAACAGGCATACCTGCTCCGATGATCTTACCATAAGTAACCAGATCCGGTGTCACCCCGAAATACTCTGCCGCTCCGCCAAAAGCCAGACGGAAACCAGTGATAACTTCATCAAAGATCAGAAGTGCGCCATACTCATCACAGAGCTTTCTCAGTCCCTCCAGGAAACCTTTCTTCGGAGGAACCACACCCATGTTAGCGCCAACAGCCTCAACAATAACAGCTGCTGTCTGGCCATCAGCCTGTTCCATCAGTGCACGAACGCTGTCCAGATCATTATAAACTGCTGTCATGGTATCCTCTGTGCAACCTTTCGGTACACCTGCGCTGTCAGGAACACCACTTGTCATCACACCTGAACCTGCACTTACCAGCATTGCGTCACTATGTCCATGATAACATCCTGCAAATTTGATGATCTTATTCTTTCCCGTAAAGCCTCTCGCAACACGAACAGCACTCATAACAGCTTCTGTTCCGGAGTTAACCATACGTACCATGTCCACATGCGGAATATGATCACAGATAAATTCTGCCATCTCCACTTCAATAGCAGTCGCACATCCAAAGCTTAAGCCCTTCTCGCAGGCCTTCAGCACACTTTCCTTTACTGCCGTAAAGTTATGTCCAAGGATCATCGGTCCCCAGGAATCAATATAGTCCACATATTCATTGCCTTCTACATCATAAATATAGCAGCCATCTGCGCAGTCAATAAATCTTGGTGCCATACCAATTGCACCGTAGGCACGAACCGGGCTGTTTACTCCTCCCGGAATCACCTTCACCGCTCTGTCAAATAATTCTTCTGAAGTTCCCATTAGCCGATTCTCCCTTCATCCATACACTTGGCAAGTTCTTTTGCATAATAAGTCAGATAAATCTGCGCACCTGCACGATAAGCACTTACAGCCATCTCGCACATGATACGTTCCTCATCGATCCAGTCCATCTTTGCAGCGGCTTTTACCATTGCATATTCACCACTTACACTGTACGCTGCAACCGGCACGTTCACTGCCTTGGATACTTCTGAAACCATATCCAGATAAGACATTGCAGGTTTTACCATAATGATATCTGCGCCTTCTTCTACGTCAGTCAGAGCCTCTTTCATTCCCTCTCTTCTGTTGTGGAAATCCATCTGATAGCTCTTTCTGTCGCCAAAGGATGGGGCTGATCCTGCTGCATCACGAAATGGTCCGTAGAAAGCAGACGCATATTTTACTGCATAAGACATGATCGGTGCTTCATAATGTCCGTTTGCATCAAGAGCTTCGCGGATTGCGCGAACACGTCCGTCCATCATGTCAGACGGTGCTACCATGTCTGCACCGGCCTCTATATGAGAAACGGCAGTCTTGGCAAGTAATTCCAATGTTGCATCATTGTCTACATCATGACCGCAGAGTACTCCGCAGTGACCATGGGAAGTATACTCGCACATACATACATCAGTGATATAGTACATATCCGGGAACTGTTTTTTTGCTTCTCTTAAAGCTTTCTGTACGATTCCGTTCGGATCATATGCACCGCTTCCCACTTCATCTTTGTGATCTGGAATTCCAAACAGCATAACACTGTTTACACCAGCCTTCTGCAAGCGTTCCAGTTCAAAAGGAAGACGGTCTATG
>NZ_JBWLUT010000054.1:0-53540 GCF_056504575.1 Blautia sp. CGZ-1-C1 | reverse complement strand
TGGAAGTCTCATTCATCAGATTCTGAAGAATATCGGTTACATCAGAAATTGCAATCGCATATCCCATACCTTCAACTTCTGTAGATGCAAGTTTTGCAGAGTTGCATATCCTACAACTTCACCTTCCATATTTAAAAGAGCACCACCACTGTTACCAGGGTTAATTGCCGCATCTGTCTGGATCAGATTTACACCGTCACTGCTGTCATCGCTGCCATCAGTTACTGTACTTTTTTCAGAATCCATTCTACGGTTCTTAGCACTTACAATACCAGTAGTAACAGACTGTCCATATCCAAGAGCATTACCAATTGCAACTACCTGCTCACCAACTTTAAGGTCATCGGAACTGCCGATCTTTGCAACAGAAATAGCATCCATTGTATCATCCTTAATATCATCCAGTGCTACAGATACAACCGCAAGGTCTCTCTCTTCATCAAAACCTTTTACAGATGCCTCTACAGCATTTCCATCTGCAAATGCAACAGACAATGTATCTGCATTCTCTACTACATGGTAGTTTGTAGCAATCAGAAGTTCATCATCATTCTTACCTACGATAATACCTGAACCGCTGCCCTCTACTTCCTGTTCCTGCTGCTGTGGAGCATATCCATACATTCCGTACATTCCATAATAGCTCTGTACTTCCTGAACTGATTTAGTTGTGATAGATACGATAGATGGAAGTGCCTCCGCTGCGATATCAGATATATCCAGGCTTCCTGTTGTCTTGCTGCTTGTATCTTTACTGTCATCTGCTTTAGAATCGCTCTCATCTGAATCTGCTTCTTTTTCAGATTTAGCAAATGTTAAAGTTGTCTCATTTTTATTTGATGCAGCCTCTACTGTTGCTGCTCCATCCCATCCTGCAAGTTTATTTACACCCTCAAAGCTTCCTGCTGCAAGTCCTCCTACAAGCACTGCACATAAGCTAAATGTAAGACCTTTCTTAACGATCTTTCTGATTTTATCATTTCTATTGTCTTTATTCATCATAATAAAGTCCCTCCCTGAATCTATATCAATTCCATAAAACAATATGTATTTTTTTGTTTTACTTTTATTTCTCTCTGTTTCCTTTTGATGCTTCTAAGTATAGAAATCATTTGTGTTCTTTGTGTGGGAAAAATGTGTTTAATTTGTGACGATTTCATATATTTCCGCTTTACTTCCGATACATACTGGAAATTCTTTTTACATTATATCCCGGAATCTGTGCTTTCCAGTTCCCCACCTGACTGCTTAATACCTTTTCCGTATACTTCAGTGAATTGGAACTATCCATATTACTAAAGACATTAAATGCTGTTTTCTTCTTACCGTTGGCATCTTTTAATCCCATCGCCAGACCCTGAGCTACTTCATGAGTCTCATCTTTATAGCTTCTTACAATAAATGCATCAATCATCGGATTGCAAGCCGCCTTATAATATGCCAGCGCCAATGCTGCTGCCTGATTTGCCTGTCCACCTGTAGAAGAAAATCCCTGTTCAGAAAGAATCACTCTCGTATTGGAACCATATCTGCTCTTCGCATAACTAGTCAATGTGTCAATATTTCTCATTGTAATGAATGTTGTGGAATTGGCATCGCTGGTAAACATAGATGCATTTGCCCCAGACCAGAACCGAGAATCTGAAAGCGGTTGATTATAAGCATGATATGCCAGATTCCAGTTAACATTCTTCTGTATCTCAGAAATTTTGGTTGCAAAATTATCTAAAGTTGATTTTGCGCTGTAGCAGACACTGAATGCATTTTTCTGGTTCCAGCAGTTATCAAGGCAGATAAATACTTTAGAACTTCCGCGGCTGCTGCGAACTGCATTATACAGACAGCGGAATGCTTCACTGTACATGGAAATAAATTTAGAGAAGCTTACATTTCCTACATAATAATAACCACTTGCACTATTCACTTCATTTCCCAGAATCCAGTTACTTATATAGCAATTATTTCTGCCGAATTTCTCTCCCAGATATGCAAACATTGCCTCCATTGTCTGTCTTGTCGCAGCGTTGTCTGTATTCCATCCATAGTAAGCAGTCTCTGCATATGGGCTGCTTCCGGTTGTCAGACTCTGTGTACTTGCATTCTTGTCAATACTGATCTGTGCCGTCACCTGGATTCCTTTTGCATTACACTGCTGAACCAGATATTCATATCCATACAGCCCATTAAAATGGTATGTCTTTCCGTTATACTTATAGGTTTCTACCCCACTGTCTTTTCGCATCAGATCTGATATATACAGATTAAAAAATACATTCTTGGACTTTGTATCAGTCACTTCGCTAAAATTCGTAGCCTGAATTCCTTTTTTTGTTTTTGGTACAAAATATGCTGCTGTATTTGAGCTAAGTTTCTCTGGATTGCTGACATAACTTTTGGAACTGATTACTGTATAAGCAGTCTTGGATTTCTTTACTCCCACTGCAAATTTACCCTGCGTATATTCCGGATGCCCGGAAATATCCAGTTTAAATGCAACTTTTCCATTTGACATCTCAGGTTTCTTAACCTTAGCTGCCGCTTTCTTCACTTTGCCGGAATTGGAATCTACATATAACAGATAATAATAATCATCCACACTTTTTACATAATTGGCAATATTTGCAGATGCAGTGATTGTCTTTGCTTTTGTTCCTTTCAGTGCAGTCAGTGACGCCGCCTTTGCTGAAGGATTAACTTCCTTTATCCACTTTGCATATAAAGTAACCCTGCCCTTTGATCCTTTTTCAATCACATCTATTTTTTGTTTGTACTTACTGTCTGTATACCATCCCACAAAATGATATCCTGAACGTGTGGGCTTTTTTAGTTTTATTTCAGTCTCTCCAGTATACGTTTTGGGGTTAGACGTGCTGTTTTTTCCCTTATTAAGTTTATATGTAATTTTATACTCTGCTGCTTTTTCCCAGATTGCATATAATGTTATGGTTGTTCCGGTTGTCGTTTCAGATGTTACCATTTCTGCTGTCTTCGACTCTTCTGTTTCTTCTGTCCATTCAGGTTCTTCAGCTAATGATGCACTTTCCATTTTTTCTTCTTCAACGGATAATATCTGTGCTGTATTTCCAGCACTTTCTACCGTTGGATTAAGACCTTCTGATTCCATTTCTCCCATTTTCTTATCTTGTACCACTGAATTCGTATTTGCCGAATCTAAATTTTGCATTGCCGGATTTTCACTTTTCAAAAGCTTGCTGATGGAATCTCCCGGTTTATAGGCTTCTCCGCTTCCATCTTCTTTTGTATTCCACTCTTTAAAAACATATCCGGCTTTTCCTTTTAATGCTTCAGGTGCTTTTGCGTCATTAATATCTGCATATGCTATCACATACGTTTTTTCGATTTTTCCTTCACTGTAAAGCTGTATTGTATATCCTTCGACTGCCTGCCCGGTATTTACTTCTTTTTCCCTTTCAGACTGTTCTGGCGTTTGTTCTTTTGTATCATTTAAAATAATATTTTTCGATCCATTCTCTCCGTCTGATATATCCTCCATTTCCTTCTTTTTTTCAGATTCTCCTGTATCAAATTCATATTTTTCGTTATTCTTATCACCTGTTCTATTTCCCGATTCACTTTCCGAATTATCTCCAAACACATCAGCTACCGTTTCGCTGCTTTCTGCCGAAAACTCTGATGCCCACAATATCTGCTGCGGTACACCAGATGGTATTATCATAGATGCTGCCAAACCTATTGCCATAAACTTTTTCCATTTTCTCATGCTTTCTTTCCCTCTCTTTACATACCAAATATAAGAAGCCTATCGGATATTCACAATCCATTTTGCTCCCCAACCTTCTCAAACAACTACTTTATAATTTGTCAAGAGTCACCTGATTATTATAGTAATTCTATATCTAATAATTAGCTTTTTTTATAGTATAACATTTGAAAAATCTTCATACAATGAAAAAGAACTACTGGTAAAAAATCATCAAGTAAAGTAAAAAAACTGTCAAAATTAACTTTTTCACCAAAAATCTTTGGAGAAATCAGTTAATTTTAACAGTCTTTTTTCGACTTTCATGCTATTGCTTTAATCAACCGTTCCTATTTTGTTTAGCGGCCAGTAACGAACTGCTACTTCTGCCACTATCGCATCTTTCTCTACAAATGTATTCTGCCAGTATCTTGAGTCCATACTATGATTTCTGTTATCTCCCAACATGAAATAACAACCATCAGGAACCGTATACGGTCCAAAGCTTCCCTCTGGTGTTTCCGGGCAAAAGCTGTCATCTAATGGTTCTTCCGAATCATTGATGTAAACTTTTCCATCCACAATATTTACCGTTTCACCAGGCAGGCCAATTACTCTTTTTACAAAAAGCTGAGATGGATCATCCGGATACTTAAATATTACAATATCAAATCTCTCCGGATCCTTCGTCTTATATGCAAGGCGATTACCAAATACCCTGTCTCCTGTCATAATTGTCTGTTCCATAGATCCTGACGGCACTCTTGCATTGATATATACAAAGTGTCCTAACAGGAATGCTATAACAAAGACAACGAGAATAATCTTTGCATAGTCCCATAAATCTTTCCAGACAGACTGACTTTTGTTCTCCTGCTCTGCCTGGCTTTTTTCTTCATTTTCCATCTTCCGTCGTACCTCCAAAATTCATGCTATTGCATCATTTATCAATAATATAACATTTATTATCTTTAAATATGTAATAGCTGTTTTGCAAACGATGCATTGGATATAGTTTATCACATCTATTTCCTATTCACCATTAATTTTTTATAAAATTTACAACAATGCCGTAACATCTTAATTAAGTAAATACTAAAATTTATAGCTGATGTTTCACGTGAAACAATATTTATTTTTAAGTTATTCAGACAACTATGCTCAATTAAAACCTTACAATAATTATTCTCTGCTGAAAAAATAAGCGTATATGTTTCACGTGAAACATATACGCTATTTTCGTTATACTTCCTGCTGATAATGTTCCAGGAAATCTCTGATTTTTCCTGCTGCCTCTTTTAAAACCTCTATTCTCGGTAAATAAACTACCCTGAAGTGATCTGGCTGCTGCCAGTTAAATCCACCACCATGTACAAGCAGGATTTTCTTCTCTTTTAACAGAATCCAATGCAAATTTTTCATCATTTACAATATTGAATTTCTTTGTATCAATCTTAGGGAACATATAAAATGCCGCCTTGGGTTTAACAGCAGTAATTCCCGGGATATCTGTCAGTGCATTGTAAATATACTCCCTCTGCTCATAAATACGTCCACCTGGAACAATATAACTTTCTACACTCTGATGTCCTCCTAATGCAGTCTGAACAATGGACTGTGCCGGTACATTAGAACAAAGTCTCATATTTGAAAGCATCTTGATACCTTCTATATAATCTTTTGCAATTGCTTTATTACCGCTAAGAATCATCCATCCAATTCTAAATCCGGCAATCATATGTGATTTTGATAATCCACTAAAAGTAACACAGAATAAATCCGGAGCCATTGATGCAATAGAAATATGTTCTGCATCATCCATTACCAGGCGGTCATAAATTTCATCAGAGAAAATAATCAGATGATGTTCTCTGGCAATATCAACAATCTGCTGCAATACTTCTCTTGGATATAATGCACCTGTTGGATTATTTGGGTTGATAATAACAATTGCTTTCGTCCTGCTGGTAATCTTTCTTCTTATATCATCCATATCCGGATACCATTCTGCCTGCTCATCGCAGATGTAATGTACAGCTTTTCCTCCTGCCAGAGTAGCGCATGCTGTCCATAACGGATAATCCGGAGACGGAATTAAAATCTCATCTCCATTGTCTAACAAAGCTGACATACTAAGATTTATTAACTCGCTGACTCCATTTCCTGTATAAATATCTTCGATTGATACATTAGGAAGTTTTTTCAGCTGAGCGTACTGCATGATTGCTTTTCTGGCAGAAAATAAACCTTTTGCCGGAGAATAGCCTTCACATTCTGTCAGTTGCTGTCTCATATCATAGATAACTTCATCCGGTGTTCTGAATCCAAACGGTGCAGGATTTCCAATATTCAGTTTCAAAACCTGAGTTCCTGCATCTTCCATACGTGCAGCCTCCTCTACAACAGGCCCTCTTACGTCATATAGTACATTATTTAATTTTGATGATTTCTTAAATTCACGAACCTGTGCTTCCTCAACTGCCTCGTTATTATTTTCTTTCATATTATTATAGTTGTAATCAAATTTCATATTTTCCATCTGAAACTCTGCCTCGTTTGTCTCTTTCTTTAATGTTTCTACTGTTACATCATTTCCTTTTAACCAATCGACATCTACCTGTAATGTATTTGCAAGAAAATGAAGAATTTCTGATCTTGGAGTTGTTTTTCCACTCAAATACTGGCTTACATGGCTCTTTCCAAGCTTTACACCCTGTTCAGCCGCCGTCTTAACCAGATCGATCTGCTTCATATTTTTCTGTTCCATTGCTATCTTCAATCGCTCAGCAAATTTATTATTCATATAAAATTACCTCCCAGCTTACTTCTCAACGCATAATATTGTTTATTTTACTATAATCAAACAAATAAAATCATCAGCTTCGCTACTTACTTGATTCAATAAAGTCAAAGGATATTCGCAATCAAAGCAGGGGGACTTCCTTGATTTGGTCAAATTAGAAGTAATAATTTTCATATCTTTCCATATATTATATATAGAACCAAAATATATCTTTCCCCAGAAACTTTTATCACTCTTCGTAAAAACTATTATTATTTTAAAAATATGTCCAAGTAAGTTCAACATAGTTCACTTTTTTTATGTTGCGCAACCATATGTTCTGTTCATTTTGGAACCCGCAAGATTACGCAATTTTTACTTTGTAAGTATACTATAATTGAACTAAAAATTCAACGATAACTTTCACATTTTTTTGCAATTCAATTGATTCCTACTTTTGGTTCAATTTGTAGTTTAATTTTACTTTGAACTATATTGAACACTTTATTAACATGTTTAAATATTGGTTCAATTAGTTCATTTTATGCATTGAACTAATATTTAAACTTACTCTGAATTTTTCTTCGTGTTTTAGTCATTAGTTCAATCATGTTCAATTTTAAAGTTCAAGCGTAATTCAGCTTATTTTCCCATTTATTTCGCTATTTATTCAAAATACCCTTATTATCACGCTTAATACGGTTCAATTTTGCTTATTTTTATCTTATATCCTATATTTTTATTCTTATTTTAATGATTCCGAAGTGACTTTTTATATTCTTCATCCCAAAAGAATTCTGCCTATAGGATTCTTCGCCTTCGATGAGCCCCTGTAAGCAGCATCCGCTTGCTGCCGCAACATGCTCCCGCCTGATAGGACTTTTTGATGTGATTTTATGTACTAGTGTGCCGACAAGTTGATTCTTGAAGCAATCTTGCAGGATAAATTTTCTTATTTTAAGGCGGAGGAAATCATCCTGCGTCAATATAGCAGAAACTTAATTTTCGCTGTACTAGGAAATTTATTTGGAATTTCTATTACATAAAATCACACCAAAAAAATCCCCTGCTCTGTATAAAACAATAAGCAAGGGATTTCTTTGATGTCAGTCACATAATAACTACACATCTCATATTTAATTTTTATTCGGTACTGTAAATTATTATGCTTATATCTTGTCAATCGGATATTCGCAATCCGCTTTCGCTACTTGCTCATAACCGAATAACTGCTCCGCAGTTTATCAGGAGGGGCTTATACCCCTCCTGATACAAGCAAGTCCCACCCACTGCTTATTGCTTCTCGCAATTGAAGCAGGGGACTTACTTAATTCGGTTAAATTCACTCAATCTCAGTGTTTAAAGTATATTGTAGCACTATTTATTGTACTGTAAATATTTTCTATCCTGTTTATAGCCCTTTTATTACTCAGGTTTTACAATTTTACCTGCCACAGCACAAGCTGCTGCTGTTTTTGGAGATGCCAGATAAATTTCTACTTTTGATGTTCCCATACGGCCAAGGAAGTTTCTGTTATTTGTGGCTACTACGCGTTCTCCGTCTGTAAGAATTCCGCCTGTACGACCACAACATAATCCGCATCCAGGATGTGTGATAATAGCTCCTGCCTCTGCAAGTACATCCATAATTCCCATATCTATCGCCTGACGGTATATTTTGCGGCTTGCAGGCGTTACGATCAGTTTTACATATTTTGCTACCTTCTTGCCTTTTAAGACCTCTGCCGCAGCTTTAAGGTCCTCCAGACGACCGTTTGTACAGGAGCCAATGAATACCTGATCAATTTCCGTTCCTTCAAGGTCACTTACATCTCTGATCTTGTCTACCTGAGAAGGACATGCCATAACAGGCACAAAGTCTTCTGCGCGATATGTAATCGTCTTTATATATGTTGCATCTGTGTCTCCTGAAAGGCTTTTCTGGAAATCATTTAACTCTATCCCGCAATATTCTGCTGTCTTTTCATCTGGTGTAAATAATGCACATTTAGCACCTGCTTCAATTGCCATGTTAGCCATTGTCATACGGCTTGCAACTGTCATATTTTTCACTGTACTGCCAGTAAACTCAAGCGCTCTGTAAGTTGCGCCATCAGCTCCCAGATCACCGATCAGACGCAGAATAATGTCTTTTGACATAACATTCTCCGGAAGTTCTCCGTCAACTACTACTTTGATGGTCTCCGGAACCTTGATCCACATCGTTCCTGTTCCCAGGATACTTGCCATTTCTGTATATCCGATACCTGAAGAAAATGCACCAACACAACCATAAGTAGTTGTATGGCTGTCTGTACCAAATACAATATTTCCTGGTTTTACATAGCCTGCTTCTGTCATTAACTGATGACAGATTCCGTCACTTCTGTGAACATTTTTCATGCCATATTTTTTTGCAAAAGCATCTCCTGCATGGAAATGCCTTGTATCATCTAACTGACTTGCAGGAACCAGATGATCATAGATAAGGACAACTTTATCTGGATCCCAGAGCTTCGTAAAGCCCATTTCCTCGAACTTTTCTGCTACGAATGGAATAAATATGTCATGAATCATAACTCTGTCTACATTGACCGTTACGATGTCTCCTGGCTTTACTGTTTTTCCAACATTATTTCTTATGATTTTCTCAATAACTGTCTCGCCCATTTACTTCTCCTTTCTCATTAATCCAGTCCGTTTAATTTACGCATGGCTTTTACAAGTCCGCCTGCCTGGATAATACTCATCAGATTCTCTGGAAGAGAAGCAATTGGATATTGTTTTCCGTTATAATCTACGTGTTCATTCATTACTACAGTTACTTCATCGCCTTCTTTGATATCATCATGAATATCTGGCTGCTCAATTAATAAAAGACCATTGTTAATGGAATTTCTGAAGAAAATTCGTGCAAAAGACTTCGCAATTACGCACTGAATTCCCAGTGCTTTGATAATTTCCGGTGCCTGTTCCCTGGAAGATCCGCATCCAAAATTCTTTCCGGCAACAATAATGTCACCTTTCTGAATCTGACCTGCCAGTTCCGGACGCAGAGGACTGAATCCATACTGTTTCATATCGTCAATTGTTTTCAGTGCCAGATACTCTGTAGGAATAATGATATCTGTATCAATATCATCATCCAATACCCATACCTTTCCTGTAAATTTTTCCATAATCTTACCTCTTTATTTCTATCTGCATATTTATGATATCAGGGGCAAAAGACCTTTGTCCCTAAAATCATATTTATTATAAGTTTCACGTGAAACATTTTATACTTCACTTGCTAACGCAATCTTTCCGGCAATAGCAGACGCTGTAACAGTTGCAGCTGAACCCAGATATACTTTTGAACTTGGATGTCCTGCACGTCCTTTGAAATTACGTGTTCCTGTACTGATCAGAACTTCATTTTCGCCAATAACACCCTGGCAGCTTCCCCAGCATACACTGCAGTTCGGATTCATAACAATGGCTCCAGCGTCCATAAACACATCCATAAGGCCTTCTTTTAATGCCTGACGGTAAATAGTCTGGCTTGCAGGCACAACGAGGAATCTGACGCCCTCAGCCACCTTCTTGCCTTTGATGATTTCTGCCCCGACACGAAGATCTTCAATACGTCCATTGTTACAGGAGCCAAGGAAAGCTTCATTAATTTCAATTCCACATGTTTCTTCTGCCGGAACTACATTATCTACAAAGTCCGGTTTGGCAACTACAGGACGAACTTTTGATAAATCAAATGTATATTCTCTTGCGTAAACAGCATCCGGATCACTGTGATAGATAGCTTTTGGCTCACGTCCATGTTCTTTCAGATACTCAATTGCTTTCTCATCTGCTTCGAAAATACCAGTCTTAGCTCCGGCTTCTACTGCCATGTTGCAAAGTGCCATACGATCACTGATGCTGAGTGTTTTTGTGCCTTCCCCTGTAAACTCCATAGCCTGATAATTACATCCATTTGCTCCGATTTCACCGATAATAGTGAGGATTAAATCTCTCGCATAAACTCCTTCCGGAAGTTTTCCGATAAGATTGAATTTTACACTTTCAGGTACCAGAACCCATGATGTTCCTGTAACCATACCATACAGGAAATCTGTGCAGCCTACACCTGTTCCGAATGCTCCCAGCGCTCCATAAGAGCAGGTATGGCTGTCTGCACCAAAGATCAATTCACCTGGACGAACATAGTTCTCGATCATAACCTGATGGCAAACTCCCTTTCCTTCCCAGAAATCAATATTATTTTCTTTCGCAAAATCTCTCATTTTCTTCTGAGAAGCAGCCGTTTTCGGACTGTCTGAAGGTACATTATGGTCCACGATAAACACAAGTTTGCCTGGATCTGCAATATGCGGATTCTTTAATTTATTGCGGTACATATCAACGGTAAGATGTGTTGTTCCATCATTACTCATTAGACGGTCAAGTTTAACTGTATGGATATCTCCCGGTTTTACGCTGTCAACACCGGCTGCCGCAGCAATAATCTTTTCTGCAATTGTCATTCCCATCTTATTTTTCCTCCTTATTCAGAGATGCGATCAGACCGCCCTGATTTAAGATATTCTGCATATACTCCGGAAGTTTTGTGCAAGAATAAGTTTTTCCATTTGCTTCAACCGTTCCCTCTGACATATGAAGAATCATCTGATCACCTGTTTTCACTTCGTCCGGAAGATCTTTACAAACAATTACCGGCAAACCAATATTGATTGAATTTCTGTAAAAAATTCGTGCAAAAGATTTCGCTACAACTGCCTGTACTCCCAATGCTTTTAATACACCAGGCGCCTGCTCTCTGGATGAACCACATCCAAAGTTCTCTCCACCTACTACAAAATCACCAGATTTTACTTTCTTTGAGAAATCCGGATCCAATGATTCAAAAGCATGTCCTTTCATCTCATCCAGATTCGGAAGTAGCAGATACTGTGATGCTATGATCTGGTCTGTATCCAGATCATTATGAAATTTGAAAATTGTCCCTGTTTCCATAAAAATCATTTTCCTTTCTGTATCATTTATCTTTATGATTTGTCTTTATCATTTATCTCGCTTTAGCGATTTATTCAGATAAACTCTTTTCCTATTTTAGCACAAAAGACTAATGATTGAAAATGTCTTTTACAAAAAATGGCCTTTGCATTTTTCTCTGCTCATGCCTCTCAACACATCATATCCGGCTTCTTCCAGACCTTTTTCATCCATAATGCATTGTCCCGGCAATGTGAATTTTTCCAGATATTGTGCAAGACTGGTACAGTCATCTGATACGCTCAGTTCCTCCTGGTGTACTTCTCTTCCCAAACGCTTTTCTATAAATTCACGACTGAGTGACCCATCCAGATGGCAGTGCAATTCTATCTTGGGTAATGCGATCAGTTGTTCCTGTGTCGTGATGTTTCTCCATTTCGTATTTCGTATATACTTTAGTAAGTGTTTTGAAAAAGGCTTTATGCCAGGTTCATTGGACCGAATCCCAGTGGCAGCAGCTCTTTCAGGGTATAAATATCATAATGTTCCTTATCCACTGCCAAAACAATCTTAAATGTCTCCGGGTTACAAAATTCCATCATTACCTGTCGGCACACACCGCATGGAGCCGCGTATTCGGTCAAAACACCGCCTTTTCCGCCAACAATGCAAATCGCATCAAATTCCTTTATCCCCTCGCTTACAGCCTTAAAGAACGCAGTTCTCTCAGCGCAGTTAGTAGGTGTGTATGCTGCATTTTCAATATTACACCCTGTATAGATTTCTCCATTCTTCGCAAGCAGTGCTGCGCCAACTTTAAAATTGGAATATGGTGCATAAGAAAATTTCAACTGTTCAATTGCTGTCCCGATTAATTTATCAATCATCGTTTTGTCTAAGTTCTGCATAATCTACACCCCCGTTAATTACTGTCTTTATTTTTCATTATCAAATACTTACCTTGCGTAATTATTATGTCAATCGGATATTCGCAATCCGCTTCCGCTACGTGGCTTTACACCGAATAACTGCTTCGCAGTTTATTGCTCTTCGCAACCTCCGCAGGAGACTTACCTGATTCGGTTAAATCAATAACCAGTTGCTTCTTCATTCTTTACAATCTTAATGATTCTGCTCGTTCCCAGTCTGTCTGCACCCAGAGAAAGAAATTTCTCAGCATCATCCAGAGAAGAAATACCACCTGCTGCTTTCATTTTTACATTTGGTCCAACGTGTTTGGAAAACAGTTCGATGTCTTCAAATGTTGCTCCGCCACCGCCAAATCCTGTTGACGTTTTGATATAATCAGCTCCCGCCGCTGTTACGATCTCACACATTTTGATTTTCTCTTCTGTAGTGAGAAAGCAGGTTTCAATGATAACTTTGAGAATTTTTTCTCCGCATGCTGCTTTGAGAGTTCTGATCTCGTTCTCAATCAGATCATATTTCTTATCTTTTAACCATCCGATGTTAATTACCATATCAATTTCCGATGCACCGTTTGCAATGGCATCTTTGGTCTCAAATTCTTTCGTTGCTGTTGTTGTATTTCCATTTGGGAAGCCAATAACTGTGCATACTGCCATTTTTCCGTTCATGTATTCTGCTGCTTCTTTTACATAACATGGAGGAATACATACAGATGCGGTTCCATATTTCATTGCATCATCACAAATCTGCTTAATTTCTTCCCATGTGGATGGTTGAAGAAGTAATGTATGATCTACATGTTTTAAGATTTCTTTAATTTCCATTTTTACTTATCCTCTTTTCTTTCTGTCACTGCCGGTTCCGCTCGTTGCGATTATTCATTTATACTCACCAGCTGCTATTTAGCCTGATCTTCTTTAATCATTCTTCTTATGGCCTCTACAGCTACACGAATAGCCATATCTGTGTCGTGAACTACCGGATTCTCCAGACCAAGCTTCTCTCTCTCCTGATTTGCTACCGCAGGATATTCAATTGGTGCATATTCTCTGGTAGTTCCTTCCATACGGACTGCACCTGTGGCAATCACTACATCACCACTCTTTACTTCCGGCTGCATTCCTCCGCATATACCAATTCTCACAAATGTATCTGCACCGCAACGGTACAGTTCTTCCATTGCTATGGATGCGAATGGCCCACCAATTCCTGTTGATGTTACGCTTACCTTTACACCGTCGAATGTTCCTGTGTATGTAACATATTCCCGGTTATCCGCGATCAGCACCGGATCATCAAAATACTGTGCAATTTTGGCACATCTTTTGGGATCTCCCGGCAGGATCACATAACGTCCTACTTCGCCTTTTGCCACCTGAATATGATACTGTCTGCTTGCGTCTTCTGAATAATTTTTCATGGTCTTTCCATCCTTTACTAAAGTTTTTTCGTAACTGTTCAGTAATTTTCTATCCTGTGATGAGATAATTCTTATTGTCTTTTAACCCAAACACGGCTTTATCTCTGTCCTTTATCGTACGGGATACCCTCTGCTTTCGGTGCTCTGGAATTCTTTGACACAAATGCAAGAACAATCAGAGAAATAATATACGGGAACATATTGTATAAGGTACTTGGAAGCTTTAATGCTACCAGTACGTCAAATCCTGTATAAACATTTGAAAGTGCACGGAACAGACCAAACAGAAGTGCTGCAAGTCCGATATTCACCGATTTCCACTGACCAAAGATCATAACTGCAAGTGCAAGGAATCCAAATCCCGCAACACCATTCTCAAATTTCCATTCACTGACACCGGCTGTAATATAAACCAGCCCGCCAAGTCCGCCCAATGCTCCAGAAATCAAAACACCTGCATATCGCATTTTGTAAACGTTAATTCCTACGGAGTCTGCTGCCTGCGGATGCTCACCACATGTCATAAGACGGAGACCAAACTTAGTCTTATATAATATGATATATGATGCGACAAGAATCAGCAATGCCAAAAGCATAAACCAGCTAAATTCGAACTTCCCAATGTTTACAAGAAATGCTTTTTTTGCTTCTTTGTACGCAACTGTAGAAGAACAAACGCTTAAACTATACAGCCTAACAAAACGAGACCAGGCTTATCATATGTCAATGGAGATACAGAGTAATTTCCTGGCAAAATAAATACACAAAGATCCTGTTCTTTATAGCATAGTTTGAACAGGATCTTTTTATAATGCTTTATTTTCTATCTAAAATTTTATTAAACCGACTAAAGAACGTTGAAGTTGTTATTATCGCTGCCAAAATATCACTGATTGGCTCAGCCAAAAATACCGCAAATACTTTATTCTGGATAAAATGCGGCAGGATAAAAATCAACGGAATCAACAGAATCAATTTTCTTAAGCAGGCAAGTAATAAACTAACTTTTGCCTGGCCCAATGCCATGAAACTCTGCTGACAAGCAACTTGGAATCCAAGAGAAAAAATACCTGCCATGTAAATTCTTAACGCCCATGCCGTATACGTGATTAATTCTGTATTATTCGAAAAAATACCTGCAAACATCTTCGGAAATAGAAGCATAATCAACCAGAAGCATCCCGTAAAAATTGTACAAACTGTAAATTGAGTAAAAAATGCTTTTTTTACTCGATTTCTATTTCCTGCACCATAGTTATAGCTCATGATTGGCTGTCCACCCTGACAAATTCCCTGTAATGGTAATGTTGCAAGCTGGCTAACACTGGTAATAATTGTCATAGCCCCTACTGCGAGATCTCCGCCATATCTTGACAAACTGGAAGTAAAACTGATAGACAAAATACTTTCCGTAGATAACATGACAAATGTAGATATACCAAGAGCAAGGCATGGTAAGATGATTTCTTTTTGCAGTTTAAAGTTTTCTTTTTTAAGATGCAGAATCGTCTTCTTTCCTGACAAGAAACGAAGGATCCATATTGCCCCTACAGCCTGACTCAAAACAGTTGCGAGTGCAGCTCCCTTTACTCCAAGATGAAATACGAAGATAAAAATCGGATCAAGAATGATATTGATTACAGCACCAATCACTGTTGTCATCATGCTGATCTTCGCAAATCCCTGTGTCGTAATAAATGGATTCATTCCCATCACGATCAAAACAAAAATACTTCCAAGAATATAAATCCTTGCATAATCCACGCCATAAGGAAGTGTCTTATCGCTAGCACCAAACATCGTCAGTAACTGTGGCACAAAAGTAAAGAATATCACCGTCAAAGCTGCGGCCATAAGCATGAGGATTGCAAAACAATTTCCAAGAATCTTTTCAGCTGTCTTATTATCTTTCTTTCCCATAGAAATCGCTGCACGCGGTGCACCTCCGGATCCTGCCAGCATGGCGAAGGCATTGATCAGCATGAGAATTGGCGTAAACAATCCAACACCTGTTAATGCTGCGGCACCGACACCTGGAATATGTCCGATATAAATACGGTCAACAATATTATATAAAAGGTTGATGATTTGAGCCACAACAGCCGGTATTGCAAGCTGGGCCAAAAGACGTGGTATTTTTTCTGTTTCCATAGCTTGTGCGTTTGACTTACTGTTCATGTCTGTGTCCTCCTAAATATTATCTAGTCATCTCAATATAATCAAATTGCTTATGCAGTCTCTCCCCTAAGTGTTCTGGTATTCTTGATAATGTACAAAACAACTGATACAACCATCATTATAGCACACAAACCAATTAACAGATCTGACACCATTGGTGTAATGTGGAACCATATAATATGCACAGCCACAGTTCCATATAATAAAAAGGTTACTATTTTTCCATGCCAGTCTGCACCATGCACTTTTCCTGTTTTTCGTATCACAAGGCATCCACTAACCGCCATATAAAGTTCCTTAACTGCCATTATAACGATCAACGGGAGCATATGTGGAAAGCGAGTAAACGAGCAAATCAACATTGCTGCCTGTGTCAGCTTATCGGCAACCGGATCGAGAATCTTTCCTAGATTGCTAATCATATGAAATCTTCTTGCAATATATCCATCAGCGAGATCCGTAAGACCGGATAGCAATAAGATTTCTCCTGCTAACAAAGGATTTTCCTTTACACAATAACTCCATATAATTACTGGAATCAGACAAAACCGAAAAAAAGAAAGCAAATTGGGTACTGTAATAATTCTATTCAAATTTTCTTTCTGACTTCCTTCACTCTGCATGTACGGTCACATCACTTTCCTTTTGTTTCGACATAAACCAATAAAATACAGCACAAAATGCCAATGCAAATACAACACCAAAAACATTCTGAATCACTCTAAGACTAACTGCTCCTTTTAATCCATAACTTTCCGCAGCAATTGCGAGAGCGCCAAAGGTATTAAATACAGCCTGCCAGCCGTATTGCGCTGAAAATCCTACACCAATTCCACCAAGAATTCCTATATAAGCATAGATGGATGATGGAAGCAGAAAATATAATACGGTGAAGCATATAACACCTACAATATTTCCGACAATCCTTTTACGGACTCTGTATTGCATGTCTTCCACAAACGGCAAAATTGCTGACATAGCTGCAATACCTGCCCACATTGCACGTGGCATATTGCAAAGTTCTGCAATGCAAAGGACAATTGGTACACATATAATCTGGCATAACTGCCATTTTGTTCTCGATGAAGTGATATCAAATTCCTGGATTAGATCTTTCAAATTTCTTTTAAAAGTTCTATTTTTATGATTTCGATAAAATACAAAACAGGTAAGAACTGCGCCTAAAATCATTCCGGCCAATCGCATCTGATAGCTTGTTCCTGTAACATCATATCCATATAATAGCAGATAGCCAAGAACCAATGTAGATTGGTTAAACATGAATGGATTATGACATCCAAAAAATATCAACACTGCCAGTGCAGCAATATTTAACAGCATTCCCAGTACCGGTGAAAGCTGATTTGCAAGATGCGGACATACGACCATTATTACAAAGAACATAGCCAAAAGCATCGTAGATTGTCCAGTGTGGATTCCCAAATCCGCATTTCGAAATACCATAAGACATAATAAAACTACCACACCAACAATACTGTTTTCATTTCCAAACAGGATGCTGAAAACAGTAACAAATAAAAAACAAAAAACCATTGTAACAGCTATCTTAATCAGATATACCAGTATATGATACATTTTTTCTTTCGTGGTTTCACTCTTTTTCAACAGGTTTTTCGATCCTGCCTGATTTAACTGTAATTCCTGATAAAATGTCATATAAATCCTCCCATCTTCTACTTTTATATTATATTCTCATTTGTCTGTATCGGAAGTTCTACAACAAATCTACATCCGCCATATTCCCGGTTTTCTGCTTTGATCGTTCCTCCCGCACTATCTACAATCCGCTTTACAAGTGCAAGACCAAGACCGTTTCCTTCTGCCTTATGAGAACCATCTACCTGATAAAACTTGTCGAATATTCTAGTCTTTACATCTTCCTCGATTCCTGGTCCTTCATCCTCCACAATGAACTTCACAGAATTCTTTTCCTGTTTCAGAAACATCGTAATTGTTCCCTTTGCCGGACTAAACTTGATTGCATTATCTAAAAGATTCATCCAGATATTCATAAGAAGTCCTTCATTTCCAGTATATTTGACTTCCTCCAATTCTACCTGGAAGCCAATTTCTTTTTCTGTCCATTTTGATTCCAAAGAAAGAAATGCCTGACGAATCTGTTCATCCAGTCGATATTTCGTTTTTTTCATTGGTATATTCTGATTCTCCAATTTAGACAACAACAAAATATTTCCAACCAACCCAGAAAGCCTCTTCGTGTTAAATAAGATTTTTTCTACATATCCCTCTTGCTCCTGCGATAATTCTTCTCCCTGAAGAAGCATTGTATAACCTTCAATGGCATTGATAGGGGTCTTAAACTCATGAGAAACATTAGATACGAAATCCATCTGCAGCACTTCTGTTGCACGAAGCTCTTTTGTCATCACGTTGAAACTTTGGTAGGATTCACCAACCTCTGCTATACGACTGTTCGTTTCCAAATGCTGTTCAAAATCTCCTTGAGAAACTTCCTTCATTGCTTTACTGAGTCTGGTAATTGGCTCCAGTAACTTTGCATTAATAAAAGAAGTAATGAGCCCTGCGATCAGTGTATTAAAAATCAAAAGCCAGCCAAGCACAGGTATACTCCCCGGTAGCTTAAAGAAATGATTTAAAAATGCAAATAATAAAGCAGATATCACTGTTGAAAATACGAGAGACAGCCAGATTGCACCAGTCAGACAGGACCGAATCTTCAATCTTTTTTCTTTCTTCTGATTCATTATTTTTTCACCACCTTATATCCAATTCCACGCATGGTTACAATTTCGAAATTTGGATTATCTTTAAAACGCTCCCTAATTCTTCCTATATGCACCTCTATCGTATGTGGGTCTGCCTCTGTCTCATATCCCCAAACTTCATCCATTAACTGCTGTTTTGTAAATGTTCTTCCCGGCGAAGCTGCCAGCTTATATAAAAGCAGGAATTCTTTTTTCGGTAAAACAAGGCTTTCCTTATCCGTTGTAACGGTCATTGCATCATAATCAAACTCTGTTGAACCAATCACAATTTTATGTTCATTCAGGATCTGTGCACGACGGAGCAATGCGCCTACTCTTAAAACCATTTCATTCACATTTACCGGTTTTACCATATAATCATCACTTCCAGAAAGAAATCCCTGGCGCATGTCATCAAAGTTTCCTTTTGCAGTGATCATAAGTACCGGTATCTGGTATCCTGCTGAACGAAGTTCCGACACCAGCTCATAACCATCCATAACCGGCATCATGATATCGGAAATAATCAGATCAATATATTCCTTATCCAATACTTCTAATGCCTGAGCTCCATCCGGTGCACTTTTAACCTGATAACCATTCTTCTCGAGCACTTTCTGAAATAGCTGGCTTAATTCTTTATCATCTTCTACAATTAATATCTGAAACACGTTTTCCTTCCTCCCTGTTATCTATTAAAACAGATATCTTGCCCATCCAAGCAGATGCTGTACCAAAAACACATTTCTCTGACGTTTTTTTGTTAATTCAATCGGTTTTACATGATACGGATCATGATACGTGCCATCTTCTAATGCCTGTCGGGATACTTTTTCATATTCCATCATTCCTTCTTCCAACTGTTTATTGATTTCTTTGCTACGTATTACAAGCATCAGTTCCGTATCCAGATACGTACTTCTCATATCCATGTTAAAGGAACCAATCACAGATATATCATCATCGATCAGGATGCTTTTTCCATGGTAAGAATAACCGCCTTCATATTCCCAGATGTCAATTCCTGTATTTAAAATCTTATTTCTATTTTTTGCATAATCAGCAGACCCGAATGGATTTCCATTATTTGCAACCGAATTTGTCATGATTGAAAAATTTGGAACATTCTCTGCAATCTCCTCCCATGTATTGTACATCATATCATTACAGATAATATATGGTGTATGAATCTTTACACGATTCTTCGCACTTTTCATCAATTCTCCCAGCTGATACCAGACTACTGGTTCCTTGGAAGCTGTGTGAATAGGATTTGATACCAATGCAATCTTTTCTGTCTCAAACGTTTCGTCTGTATAATCCGTATCGAAAATCATTCCCTTGTTTTCATTAAAATATTGCTGATATCCTTCCTGCAGTTCTAATACTGCCTTCTTTACAGATTTTCTATTTGCAAGTTTCTTATCATTATGAAAATAGCCACTATCTTCTTGTTCCCATATCGTTTCAAAATAATCTAACAACTGGTTGACTGAATTTTCTTTCCTTGGTTCATCGCAAATAACCAACACATCTCTGTCATAGTTCTTGTGTCCTGGAAAATCGCCTAGGAAATAATTATATGTATTTCTTCCTCCAAGAATATAGTTCTTACCATCTGCAATCAAATATTTATCATGCATTCTTCCCATCATTTTCCATGGTTTCAACGGATTGGCCTTATTGTATAATTTGATTTCAACATTCTCATGGGAAGATAATCCATAAAAATACGGATTACCTTCCATATCAATCCAACTCTCCATTCCATCTACCAGCAAGCGAACATGTACACCTCTGTCTGCCGCATCACGAAGAGCTCCTAAGATCAATTTCCCACTTTCATCGGATTTGAATGCAAACGTAGAAAGAATAATTTCCTCTTTTGCATTCTTAATCAATCGCACTCTTTGTAAAAGAGCTTCCGAATTCTTTTCTATGATCACTGCCCGTTCTGGATTCTCACTGCATTCGTTCCACGACTCATTATGTATTTCTTTTACGGTTTTTTCGGACATTTCTGGCTGTTTTTTATATGCAATGCAGATTCCAAGTAATTCATAACAAGCCATAAACAGAAGAACTGCCAGTATAACAAGAAGAATTTTACATATTTTATGCTTTTTCATTGTATATCACCTGATTCCTTTTTTCTATGCTTATATAATACAATGTCAATCTCAATTCAACCTCAACAAAATTTATTTTTTTCACCTAAACGGAAATTCTGTACAAATCATTCGATATAACAAAACAACCTCTCAAAAACAGTCGACTTTTAAATTAACTGTTTTTTGAGAGATCGTTACATCAGATTCTTATAGCAATCCAGCAAATAATCTCATAAATAATTGTCCTAATCGTAAATATGCACTGCGTCCGGTACAATATTGTTCTGTCACATCACGACATTCACCCATGGTTTTTATCAAATCACTCTTTATATCTAAAACAGACTGACAATCTATCATAAAACATCCATTTTCAAAATGATGGTATAAACTTCGATAATCCAGATTAATTATTCTACAAGTTGCCATGCAGTCATCCACCACACTCATTTTTGCATGGCAGAAACCAGGAGTCCATTCATAAACACGCACACCATGTTTAACCAATCCATGATAAAAAGAACGAGTGATATTATAAATAAATTTTTTGTCTGGAATACCCGGTGTAATAATTCTGACATCCACTCCTCGCTTAGCAGCCAAACATAACGCATGTGTCATTTCGTCTGTTATAATCAGATATGGAGTCATGAACCAACAGTATTTTTCAGCTTTATTTATCATACTAATATAAACTTCTTCTCCAACCTGTTCATTATCCATAGGACTGTCTGCATAAGGCTGAATAAACCCCGTTTGCTGCGCCTTGTAATCATAATGAAAAATATATTTACCAAAATCAGGATCATTCGCATCTTTATCACTAACCGCATTCCACATTTCCAAAAATGTCACTGTGAGTGACTGAACAGCATCTCCTTCTAAACGAATACCTGTATCTTTCCATTGTCCATAAGGATGTGTATAATTAAAATATTCATTTGCGAGGTTGTATCCACCGGTAAACCCAACTTTCCCGTCAATAACCGTTATTTTTCTATGATCACGATTGTTCAAGAACAAATTTAAACCTGGTACAAACGGATTGAATACACGGCAATGAATTCCTACGCACTCCATTTTTTTTACAAAATCAGTATTAATAAATCCTATAGAACCCATATCATCATAAAATATGCGTACTTCCACTCCAACTTTTACTCGTTCTTCCAGAATCTTTTGGATCTTATGCCACGCCTCTGCATCTTCTATAGCATGATACTCCATGAAGATAAACTTCTGTGCCTTTGCAAGATCTTCAAGCTGGGTCTCTAATCCCCTTACTGCTTCATCGAAATACATCACATCCGTATTCTGATAGATTGGATACTGCGAATTTCTTTGTATATAACTTGCAATATTTCCTGCCTTCGGAATCGTTTCGTTTATTCTGCTTAAACACTCCTGATTATCGGAAAGCATTGGTAACAATTTGCTATCAATTTCTGCATATCGCTCACGCATTTTATGTGTGCCACCATTCAAACCAATCAATAAATATAGGCCTACACCCATAATTGGGAAAATTAAAATTAATATAACCCAAGGCATTTTCATGGAAGATGTCTTATCTGATGCATACAATCTCAAAACTAAAATTCCACTTAAAATCCTTGTAAATAGATTTATGATTTCTGCATATTCATTTAAGCGTGTTACAATAGTAATAATAAAAACTACTTCTAGAAGAATGCAGATTATGGAAAACACAATCGTTTTACTCCGTTTTTTGTTTTCGCTTTTCCTTCTAAAGTATCTTGTTTCATATATATTCCAACCTTTCTACTCAATCAAATTTCTGCTTAAATTTCGTGGAACATACCAATTTTGTCTTTTATTCTCTGCATTTCATTATCTGCTTCAATGACAACTCTTGCAGAATGAAGTAATTCTTCACTGATCTCTTCATATCCAGGCATTTCTTCAATGCCTTTTTTATAACGAAGCTGATGTTCCAACGTTGCCCAGAAATCCATCCCATTAGTTCGGATTTGGAGTTCTACACGCATAGGTGTTTTACCCTTAGCAAAAAATACAGGAATCTCAACAATCATGTGATAGCTTCGATAGCCATTTGGTTTGGGATTTTTTATATAATCCTTTACTTCAATAACTTTGATATCATCTTGTTGTGTGATCAAATCAGATATCATATAAATATCATCAATAAATGCACAAACTATTCGAACACCTGCTACATCATTTAGATATGTTTGTATATTCTCTGTTGTAAAATCATGTCCCATTTTCTGCAGTTTATTATAAATACTATTGGGTTTCTTAATTCTTGTCTTTATAAATGAAATAGGATTTCGATTGTTCTCAACTGAAAATTCATCATCTAAAACCTCAAGTTTGGTTTGAATTTCCCGGATAGCACAACGATACATCATCATTAAATTATAAAACTTTGTAGCATTCTTTAAAAACTGCATTGATTCCGGATTATCCATCCAGAGTTTTTCTACTTCTTCCTTTGTCATGGTAATTTCCTTCCTACTTCTTATTTATAAATACTATTTATTTTGATAATTGATTTGTTCTCCTTGAATTACAGGATAATGCTTTCCTGCAGAAGAAACATTTCCTTATCATCTTTCACCTGAAACGGATGCTCCTTAAAAGGGCGGAGACGTTCAATCTCAATTTCTATGATTCTTTCTTCTTTTTCTCCTAATTGTCTGTTTGTCTCAGTCATCTTGACTCCTTTCCTCTAGGATTCAGGATATAAAAAATGCCTGCCTGGAACTTTTGTTGTAAGTAAAGTTCCAAACAGACATTGCCGTTTGACCATTAGCTGTAGCTAATAGAATTGAATACTGTTTCAGCTAATTTATGTTTGCAGGTTTCGGAGAGATTGCTTCTTTTCCCGCCTTTTCTCTTATTTACATCCCCAAATAAGGGGTGACAACAGAGCGGAACCCAAATGTTAGCTGGAAATGGATCATTTTGAATGGAATTTCATGTCACGAACGTGATTAGAAAATAAGAAAAGCGTTCGCTGTCAGCTAATCCAGCTAACATTTTCGAACGCTTTGAAGCCCGTCGCCAAGAGGATTTGAACCTCCGACCCCTCGCTTAGGAGGCGAGTGCTCTATCCAGCTGAGCTATGACGACACATGCCGCAAACCCTTGATTTTACTGGGTTTCTGGGATTTTCCCCTTCGGCCATATATAAGATTATCAACTCTTTTTCGAGTTGTCAATCTACAGATTTTTTTACTTTGGTAACATTAGAACGTTCCCCAAATTGGGGAATGCTTTGTTGTCACCTTTGGCATTATTCAGAATAGATTCGAACTGAAAGTTGTTTTTCATTTTTCCCTTTGGGGAATGCCTCGGCTTTCTCTTAGGAGGCGAGTGCTCTATCCAGCTGAGCTACGAGGACACTTGACTCACAATCGTAATTCTACTATATTTTTATTCGAATTACAAGAGAATCTTTCATATTCTTTTCGTACACATTTAGAATCTGTTACTGTTCACTCCGTTCTCAGTAACACGCTTCGCGATGCACAGAATTTATGCTATTCGCATAAATTCGCGCGGTATGTCTCGGGATTTTGGCATTCTCATGCCAAAACACCTCGCGGGATAGTGGCGTGTGAACAGTAACTAGAATCTTACCCAAAATTCAAATGTTTTCATCAAATATGTTATGAAGTGGATATTTTCTCATCCACAATTGATTTGTATCAATCGGATATCTGCAATCCACTTCCGCTACGTGGCTCTACACCAAATAACTGCTTCGCAGTTTCGGTTAAACTATCGTTGTTATGTTTCACGTGAAACATAATATTTTATCTGATATTCATACCAGTTTTTCATACTTATATGCCATCACTAACTGGTTAAATATCTCCCACTTATTTAATAATGTAACTGACCCTGAAGCCAGATGATTCCTTTAAATCGGCGGCCGATCTTGAGTTCTCCCAGAAGATCTTCCCGGTTGATACACACGTCAAACTGCATATCATTACATTCTATAGTAATCTGACAAATTTTCTCTCCTGTAATGATATTTTCAAAAGTCATATAATCAATAATCTCCCCCATGACGCTGTACTGGTCACATTCAATGCCATATGGCATGAAATACGAATCTACAATGGAAAGAATATCATCAGTGACAATTCTCTGTGAAATCATAGAATATGTATCCATATCCTCCATTGTGAGGCTTTCCATTGCCTCTTCGTCTCCGTTGCGGGCTGCCGCAATCAAATGGTTTCTGTTTTTTGTCAGTTCCCGTTCAGCTTTTACAGCCTCTTTATCCTTCTCCACCGGAAAAAGAATTTTTCCTTCCCTGGCCAGTCCGGAAAGGGTTAAGGGCTGGCCATCAGGAAGCATACCGCTTTTGTATTTTTCTTTCATATACTCAGCGGCATTCTGAAGATAAAAAATTAAAGTAACTCCTATTCTCAGATCGTCACAGGCACCGGCAAAAGACTCTTTTTCTGTATGTCTCTCTATTATGACATTCTCCTGTGTCGTAATACCTGTTCCGCGAAAAAAAGGAAAATAATAGTCCGGATAAAATACGTTGTTTTCATCATACTGTCCACAGACAGTGATTCCACAATCGCATCCATAATCCTTGGAAAACTCAGCAAATACACCCTCCGGATGATCCTTTACTATTGTTTTATCATCATAATTTTCAACCACATCCGTAATGATCTGCCTGATACTGCTTCTTTTGGTGATCTTGGAAAAACCAACTGCTCTCAGATAACTGTGCATAAGAACACCTCCCTGAAAAAGCTCACTCTCCATTAAGCGTGCTTTTTCTCAATCTTTGTCATGCCGCCCATATATGGCTGCAGAGCTTTCGGAATGCTTACAGATCCGTCTGCATTCAGGTTGTTCTCCAGGAATGCAATAAGCATTCTAGGCGGTGCAACAACTGTATTATTTAATGTATGTGCAAGATATTTGCCGTCTTTACCGTTTACACGAATCTTCAGACGACGTGCCTGTGCATCTCCAAGGTTAGAGCAGCTTCCTACTTCGAAATATTTCTTCTGACGTGGGGACCATGCTTCTACGTCAAGAGATTTTACCTTCAGATCTGCAAGGTCACCGGAACAACACTCAAGTGTACGAACCGGAATGTCAAGAGAGCGGAACAGATCTACTGTATTCTGCCATAATTTATCAAACCACATTGGACTTTCTTCCGGTTTGCAGACAACGATCATTTCCTGTTTTTCGAACTGATGGATACGGTAAACGCCTCTCTCTTCAAGTCCATGAGCACCTTTTTCCTTACGGAAACATGGAGAATAACTTGTAAGAGTTTTTGGAAGTTCCTCTTCCGGAATAATCTGGTCGATGAATTTACCGATCATGGAATGTTCACTTGTACCGATCAGATATAAATCTTCGCCTTCGATCTTGTACATCATAGCATCCATTTCTGCGAAGCTCATAACACCTGTTACAACGTTGCTTCTGATCATGAAAGGAGGTACACAGTAAGTAAATCCTCTGTTAATCATGAAATCACGCGCATAAGAGATTACTGCAGAGTGAAGTCTTGCAATATCCCCCATCAGGTAGTAGAAACCATTTCCTGCAACACGTCTTGCACTGTCAAGATCAATTCCGTCAAAGCTTTCCATAATATCTGTATGATATGGAATCTCATAATCCGGAATAACCGGCTCACCGAATTTCTCAATTTCTACATTTTCACTGTCATCTTTGCCAATCGGTACAGACGGATCAATGATATTCGGGATTACCATCATATTTTTGAGAAGTTCTTCTTCTACTTCTTTTTCTCTTGCAGAAAGTTCTTCAATACGTGTTCCGGAAGCAGCTACCTGTTTCTTGACTTCTTCTGCTTCTTCTTTCTTTCCCTGTCCCATCAGAGCACCAATCTGTTTGGAAATTTTATTTCTCTCAGCGCGAAGAGCCTCTACTTCCTGTTTGATTTCTCTGTTTTCTTTGTCCAGTTCCAGCACTTTATCCACTAATTCCAGTTTATTATCCTGGAATTTATTGCGGATGTTCTGTTTTACAACTTCCGGGTTTTCTCTCACAAATTTAATGTCTAACATCTTGTTCCTCCTGAATAAAATAGTTACTGTTTACATCATTCACAGTAACATAAAATATTTTGTAACTATTCATTGATCTGCTTTTTGGCAAATTACCAGGCAGTTACTATTCTTTTATGTATTCTGGCAGCCGCCTGGCGGATATATTGCTGTCATACAGTTACTATTTTGTTACTGTTTACTTCGTATCCAGTAACACTGTTTTTTATTTTATCTTTAAGTATGCTCTTTCTTTTCTGTTTTTAATCAGTCCTGTTCGAGATTATCCAGGCCGAAATTAACAGCTTTTCGAAGTGCTTCCACTTCTTCCTGGCTAAGCATAACATAAGATTCGCCTTTTACAATTTCTTTCATATACAAAAAGCAATTGTCACGGCTATGCACTGCATTTAAAATAAGGCCCGTATTTTCCTTGTCCAGCAAGGCCAATGCAAAACTTAATTTGCCGCCTACATCATCAAATGCATCATATTTCTCTACACCATACTTATTGAACATCTTATCAAGATTCTTTTTAATAAAAAGGAGATCATGATCATGTTCTTCTTTCGCATCATACAGTTTATCTATCTGAGCGAATTTTCTTACAAATACTTTCTCCAGAGACTGTGCATCCGAGCCTTTCATAAACGTCTTATATTTTCGTTCCAGACGACTCAGACGCATATTCATACTGATATTCCTTACCAGCAGGAAGATAGTAAGAATCAGTAGTATAATAATGATGATCCCGGAATCAATTCCAAGACTTTCAAAAATGCCACTCATATTACTGTCACTCCTAACCAATGGATTCAAAGAGATCTATGATTCTCTCCAATTCATCCTTGGAATAATACTCAATTTCAATTTTACCTTTGTCATTTTTCTTTCGGTGGATCTGTACTCTGGTGCCCATGATACTCTTCATTTTTTCTTCCAGACTCTCGTAGATTGCATCTTCCGCAGAGCTGAATTTACTCTTTTTCTCTGTTTTCGGTGGCTCCAGCATACGTTTGACAAGTGCTTCTGTCTCTCGAACGCTTAATTTCTCGTCGAAAACTTTCATCGCAACAGATTCCTGTTTTTCTTTGTCTGATATTGCAAGGATTGCACGTGCATGTCCGGCAGTTATCATCTCATCAATCAACATCTGCTGCACTTTTTCACTGAGTTTAAGAAGTCTCATAGCATTTGTTACAGCAGTTCTGCTTTTGCCTACACGCTCTGCGATTTCATCTTGTTTAAGGTGAAATTCATCAATCAGCCGTTTATATGCCATTGCTTCTTCGACCGGATTTAAATCTTCCCGCTGAATATTCTCAATCAGGGAAATTTCTACTAATTCCTGTTCAGAAAAGTCTTTTACAATTACAGGAACTTCTTTGAGTCCGGCAAGTTTTGCTGCTCTCCAGCGTCTTTCTCCTGCAATTATTTCATAATAGTCCTTTTTATCGGATACAAGCAGTGGTTGGAGAACTCCATACTGTTTAATGGACTCAGATAGTTCTAACAACGCATCTTCATCGAACTGTTTACGAGGCTGATTTACATTAGGCTCTACGCTTGATATTTTTACTATCATTGCTGTTTTTTTATGCTCTGCTGTATTGCTTTTTTCCTTCGTACCAGTTGTTTCTTTTTCAGTTGCTACAGTTTTATTTTCTGTTTTAGCTGTTGTTTTTTTTACAGGTTCTTTGACAGCAGACTTCTTTTCCGGAAACAGTGCATCTAAACCTCTGCCAAGACCGTTCTTTCTGCCTGCCATTAATTATCCTCCCTGTTGATCACTTCTTCAGCTAAAAGTCTGTAGCTCTCTGCTCCCGCTGATTTTGGATCATAAATTGTTATCGGCTGTCCATAACTTGGTGCCTCTGCTAATCTTACATTTCTCGGAATAATCGTTTTGTATATATTCTGATTAAGATTTTCCTTTACGTTCTCCACAACCTGCAGAGACAGATTTGTTCTGGCATCATACATTGTGAATACGACACCTTCCATTTTCAGACGCTTGTTTAATCTGTCTTTTACCAGATCAATCGTATGGATTAACTGCGAAAGTCCTTCCAATGCATAATACTCACACTGAATAGGCACTAATACTGATGTCGCTGCAGTCAACGCATTAATTGTCAGCATATTTAGTGATGGCGGACAATCAAGTATTATGTAGTCATATTTGCGTCGAAGCTTATCTGTAATTCCTTTTAATATAAATTCTTTATTATCGATGCCTACTAATTCGATTTCTGCACCGGAAAGATTAACATTAGATGGAATCAGGTCTACGTTTTCGACAACATTTTTTATAATCGTATCTTTCGTCTCGGCTTCTCCAAGGAGAAGTTCATACAATGTATTTTCTACAGAATTCTTGTCAACGCCAAGTCCACTGGTTGTATTACCCTGTGGGTCTATATCAATTGTAAGAACCTTCTTTCCCTTTTCTGCCAGACAGGCCGAAAGATTAATTGCAGTTGTTGATTTACCAACTCCGCCTTTCTGATTGGCAACTGCTATAATTCTTCCCAACTTCATTCCTCCTTTATGAGGTTTTATTTGTCATTGTGCGTATTGCAGATTTATTATAACACTTTTATTTTAATCCCGCCACATAATGTTTCACGTGAAACATAAAAAAACAAATAAATTTTTTTAAAAAAATTGTTTAGTTTGTATGGCTCATGATTTTCTTGTAAAATCAATGTCCTCGCAGTATAATATCTTTATATATGTTTAGTGTTTTTTATAGCAATTCCAGAAAATAATGCAATTAGACGGTTCAGCAGAGTGTGAAGGACAAGAAAGATATCTGCAGGCGTGCTGACACAGGACAAAGATATCTGACACAGGACTTCACTCTCTGACGGGCTGAATTAATTGCAGTATTTTATGAAACTGCTATAGTTACTGTCACATGCTATTTTGTCATAAAATATATTCCTTAAAATAAGGTATGCAGTAACGTTTTAAACATTTGCTATGCTTAATAAAGGAGGCTGAAAATGAACAGAAACAAACATAAATTTCTTACATTTGCTGCTCTGATGACTGGTGCAACTGTTACAGTCCATCTGATCAACCGCACTGTTGCTGCTGCCGCACAGCTTAAACAGATGCTTCATATTTTTGATGATAATTACTTTGAATGGCGTTTTGGCAATATTTACTATACAAAAAAAGGAACCGGCTCACCAATTTTATTAATTCATGATGCTTTACCAGGAGCTTCTGGATATGAATGGAGCAAAATTGAAGATGAACTGGCAGTTGACCATACCGTATATACTGTTGATCTTTTAGGTTGTGGACGCTCCGATAAACCCAGCATCACATATACCAATTTTGTATATGTACAGATGATCTGTGACTTTATCCGGAAAATTATCGGAGAAAAAACAGATGTAATTGCCAGTGGATTTTCCAGTTCCTTTGTTGTAATGGCCTGTCATAATGAGAAAGAACTCTTTAACAAAATCATGCTGGTTAACCCTCCAAGCTTTACTCAGTTAAGGCATATGCCAACAAGAAAAGACCACTTATTAAAACTTGCTCTGGAGGTTCCAATTTTTGGAACATTGATTTACCATATGATTGTTTCACGTGATAATGTAAGTAATTTGTTTATAGAGAAAATGTATTACAATCCGTTTCATGTGGATTCTCAGATGACAGATGCATATTATGAGGCAGCACATAAGGGCGGATGTTATACGAAATATCTGTACTCCAGCCTGGCTTCCAAATACATGAATATTAACATCAATCATGCTGTCAAGGCGTTAGATAACAGTATTTATATCGTTGAGGGAGAAGCAGAACCAAATGCAAAGTCCATCACAGATGAATATTGTTCTTGTAACCCGGCTATAGAAATTTCTACACTGACTGGTACTAAGCATCTTCCTCATGTTGAAAACCCAGAAAACTTTCTCGAGCAGGTTAAAATCTTCTTTTAGTGGCAGATTAGAACATATTTGAAAAAGGCGTTCTGCAAATAAAGCAACCCTATAAAGTTGTTCTCAAACACAAAAAGCTTCGACACACAGATTTATTTCTATGTATCGAAGCTTTTTTATAGCAATTCCAGAAAATAATGGAATTGCTATGGTCTTTATTTACATTTTCTTACTCTTCTGTATCGCTTTCAGATGTATCTGTTGTATCAGATGCACTTGTGGACTTTGAATCATCATCAGTTACTGCATCACTATTATCGGATGTTTCTGTTTCACTATCAGTTTCAACATCTGCTGATGCTTTTTCATCTGATTCCACTTCGTCTGAATCTGTTTTAGTCTCATCCTTCTCAACGCCTGCGACTGACTCGAATGCTGTAAATAACTCTTTTACATTCATTTTGTTTACAAGATATACCTTGTTATCTACTACTGCTGCATAGTAGTTTGTATCATAACTGTAGTAGGAAACTTCCAGTGTGTCTCCGTCTTCTTCTGTAAATGTTACTGTCAGTTCTGCATCTCCATCCGGATCATATTTTTCCGTAAGGCGTTTCTGTGCTGCCATGTTAATCAGTTTATTATAGAATGTTGTAAATGTTGTTTCATCCAGATCAGCGCCGTCAAGTTTATATGTTACTGTTTCTGTATCATTTCCGTCTTCGTCTGTTGATGTTTCACGTGAAGCATTTACCTTATAATCTGTTCCCTGATAATTTACTTTTAAGCCTGCAAGGCTGTTTACAGATACATAACTTACTGTCATATCCCAGAAATCTTCTTCTGTTTTATCTGTAAGTGCAGACAGTGTTTCTTCCGACATAGTGTAAACTTCATTACTGTCATTTACCATGACATATCTGTTACTGTCATCAGCTTCGTTACCAACCAGAATTGTAAGCTGTTTATCTACCATCTCTGTCTTTTTCTCATCTGTCGAATCTTCATTATCTGATGAATCGTCTGCATCCGATGCCTCAGCACTATCTTCTGATTCGCTTGCAGATTCCTGCGTATCTTCACTTGTATCTGTCGTTTCTGCAGAATCCGGTGTTTCAGAATCTGAGGTTTCTGCGTTATCATCCGAAGTTTCTGCTTCTTCCTGGTAATCTACGGTGATTGTCGAATACGGTTTATCCAGTCCATACTTGCTCTTATCTTCGCATTTATAATCTGCCATGGAATTATAAGCCATGCTTCCAAAAGAAGATACCAGAGAACTTACTGTAGCTGAATCTGCCTTATCCTCTTCTCCATTAGCACTTACTGACCATACGCTGGTATCCGCATCCTTTTTTAATTCATAGGAATTATCTCCGTCTACAGAAATCTTAGTGATTGTATCTGTGCTGGAGATTGCCGGGAAGTCTTCCATCTGCGCGTAATCATATAATGTCTTTGTAAATGGTTCTACGCAGGAAGAATCTACCAGATAAACTGTTTTCTCATCATCTTTTCTTACATAATACTGGCTTGTAGATGAATTCTCATCTCCTACATATAATGTAGTTGTTGTATCATCGCCGTCTTCATCCTCTGATTTCGTCACAATCTTAATTGTATTTGCCGGAGAATCCAAACCATACTCTGCAAGGTCATCTACATCTTCCAGAACTCTGTCTGACTCTACGGAAGTAACCGATGACGCAGCACTGTCCAAAGTACTCTGATTTACCGGAAAATCTGTATCATCTTTTTTTACCCAGCTATCATCTTTTTTTTCAAATGTTGTTTCTGTATCATCAACCATGAAATCCAGAGATTTAATGTCGTCAGCAGAAGCAGTAAATACAGAGGTGTTTTCTTCGGATTCCGCTTCTGATTCTTTCTGTTCCTGGTGGGATACGTAGGTTTTTACGCCTGCGTATGCCCCACAGCAAACTGCAAGAACTGCAACTGCAAGAATCATTTTTACAGTTTTATTCTTCATTTAAGCTTTTCTCCTCTTCATCCAGACTACAAAACCTACAACCAGGAAGAATCCAGGAATCAGTCCGATCGTACAGATTTTCCAGAATGCAGCATCATAATCTGTAAGTGTCAGATAAGATACGGACAAGCTCTTTGACGGAATAGATACGGTTGCGCTGTCTCCTGTATCAGTCATCCATTTCAGTGATTCAATGATCAGCTTTTCATTTCCGCCTGATACCATCTGATTAACCTGTGATTCCATCAGATTAGAAGAAGAATAATAAACGATCTGAGTTTCTTTGTCATCATCCAGAGTTTCTGTAATGCTCACTCCCAGATCAAATGGCCCTTCTTCATCGCCATCTTCTTTCTCTAATGTATCACTGTTAAGATCTGTCTTTGAGTATGCCTGATCAGAAGTTGTTAAGATACTGTTGATCGTTACAGTGTCTCTCACATCATCCATCTTCTTGATTCCCTGTGCATATGGTGCAAGTACATAATATCCGCCGGAGGCTGTCTCAGAACTTGCATCTGTACTGTTTACAGTCGGAACCAGGTAATATGGCATCTGCATTGCATAATGCTGGCTGTCACCCTCAAATACAATTCCTGCTGCTCTCTGAACACCATAATTTTCAAGAACTGCATCGAAGTTTGGCAGATCTTCTGTTGTATAATCAGAGAAGATCATCGCTTTTCCACCATTTTCAAGATAATCGATAATGGCATTTTTTTCATCTTCAGAGATATCTGTAGATGGAGAATCAATAAACAGACAATCTGCATCATCCGGAACACTGCTCTCTGTAAGAAGATTCAGTGACTGAATATCCATGTTTGCTTTTTCGATGTCTTCTTTGATAGAAGAATCCATCTCTTTTTCTCCATGTCCTTCCAATGTATAAAGAACCGGAAGATCTTCAGAAGTTACATATCCGATAGCACTTGTGATCTGACCTTCACCATCAAAACCAGTTGTCTGATAACTGTATGTCTGATAGTCCATTGTACTTTCATAGATATTGTTGTAATCAATAACTTTGTTTCGATCTCCGCATACCACAATAAGACTATTTGCAGAAAGATCATTGCTTGTATACTCGGTTACAAATTTAGGATTTACTACCGGGTCTTTCTGTTCTACTTTAATATGTTTGGATTCATCTTCATATTTCTTAAGAAGATTCGTGATATTTTCATCTTCTGAACCGCTCTGTGCAATCTGATAAATCGTTATATCCTTATCCAGATCTTTCAGCATTGCCTTAGTATCGTCGCCGATACTGTAAAGCTTCTCACTGCTGATATCGATCTCTGAGTATTTGGATGGAATCGCACTTACAATCATATTTATCACAACTACAACTGCAATAAATATTACTGACATTACCATTGTATAGGAACCGTTTTTAATATGTTTCTTGCTGACAGTTCCAATCAATTTCTTTTTATCAAACTTCGTATGTTTACTGTTTTTCATTTTTTCTTTCAGCTTCATTTCCTTTCACCTCCCCACTAATTCCAACGTCTCTTCAGAATAGACTGTGTTGTAAGGAACAAGCATACTGCGATCACTGAAAGAAAATATACAATTCCTTTTATGTCAAAAATGTTACTCGTGAAATTATCAAAATGTCCACTCAGGTTGAATACATCCAGAACTTTCTGAATTCCGCCTTCAAAAATACTGGATTTTACTACATAAATGATTACAAGTATTACTTCTCCGATCACTCCAATCACTGCTGAGATCAGAACATTCTTAATCATTGTATAAATAATAATCGCTGCTGCCAGAATCAGTAATCCAAATGCTACACATGTAGACATTGATGTCTGAGAGAAAAATGAAGAAATACCATTCATCATGTAGAAGGCAAATAAAAGGACAAATGTAAGTACTGCCGCAATTACCTGGCTTTCAGTTAATGCTGACATAAATACACCGATTGCAATATTTGCACATCCAAGAAGGAAAAATCCAAGAACTGCTGTATAAGCAGATGCAAAGGATACTGTACCAAACTTAGACATAATCAGTGGATAAGTACACATAACTGCCATAGGAATGGCATATACCGTTACCAGTGCAAGATATTTACCTATTACAATACCACCTACAGAAACCGGTGATGTCAAAAGCAGCTGGTCTGTTTTCTGTTTTCTTTCTTCTGCCAGTACACGCATCGTCAGGATTGGCACTCCAATAAGGAACACAAAGGTAATGGCACTTAATGTATATTCAAATTTAGGATATGCTGCTGAAAGCTGATATGCAGAAAAATAAATACCTGCCAGTACAAGGATAAAAAAGATAAACAAATATCCTACCATGGATGTCAGGTAGCTTTTCAGCTCTCTTTTATAAATAGCTGTCATGATTATTTTTCTCCCCCTTCATCATTTTTCTGTGATTCTGTTGATGTCTGTTCCACGTTTACAGCTTCCGTTTTAGCTTCTGCTGTTTCCTGGCTTTCAGAACTCTTCTGGTCTGTATCATCTTCACTTGCAGATGCCGGTTTCTCAGATGCTGTAAGTTCAAGGAATATTTCCTCAAGAGATACTTTCTTGGACTTCATCTCATAAATTGGGCTGTTTATATCAGACATCTTGTAGAATACTTTTTCTCTGATATCATTATTCTCTTCTGTGGAAACCTTAGTGCTCCAGAGATTCTGTTTCTCATCCTTCTCAATAGTCACGCTGTTAACTCCTTCAATGCTTTCCAGAGCCTGTTTAATCTGTGATTTTTCACCTTTAATAAGCATTTCAAGAGTATTAGATCCTTCTGCCAGCTTTCCAAGGTTCTCCGGAGTATCACTGGCAACCAGTTTTCCATGGGAAATGATCAGCACGTAATCACACACCGCACTTACTTCAGATAAGATATGCGAACTGAGAATTACTGTATGCTTCTTCTTTAAATCTTTGATGAGGGTACGGATTTCTATAATCTGTTTCGGGTCAAGTCCTACTGTCGGCTCATCCAGAATGATAACCTCCGGGTAGCCCATGATTGCTTCCGCCAGTCCAACTCTCTGTCTGTAGCCTTTTGACAGATTTTTGATCAGACGATTTCTCATATCAGAAATCTTTACCATATCCATAACTTCTTCTATCATGGTTGCTTTTTTGTCTTTTGGGATTTTTTTGAGATCAGCCACGAATTTCATATATTCCAGAACGGTCATATCAAAATAGAGTGGCGGCTGTTCTGGCAGATAACCGATACATTTCTTCGCTGCTTCCGGTTCTTCAAGGATATCGTGTCCGTCAATCCTGACGGTTCCTTCTGTGGATGCAATGTATCCTGTTATCATATTCATTGTGGTGGATTTGCCTGCACCGTTTGGTCCAAGGAATCCATAGATTTTACCTTTCTCGATTTTAAAAGAAAGGTGGTCAACTGCCGTATGGTCGCCATATCGTTTGACCAGATTGTTTACTTCAATCAATGTGTTCTCCTCCTTTTATTTAAATGCCGCAAATTCGTCCTGGTGTGTTTAAAAAAGACTTTCCGCAGGAATGATTTTCCAAACACGCTCTGGCTTCAGGATTAATATAGAAAATGTCCTCAGGCGAAACAGAGAATGGGGGAACCCGAGGACATCTCTACAAGAACAGTTTATGATGAAGTTGTGATAAAATTAGGATAAAAGTGTGATTATTTTGTGATGTTTGTGTGAGACAATGGTTCTTTCAGCGGAGTTCCTGCTTTACGCGGATATTTACCCGGAGTTGGTTTCTTCTTATCTATAATGACAAGAGAACGGTCAATTTCCGAATCAGGAAGCTGGAAATATGTGATATCTCTTAACTGCCCGCCAAGGATTTTGATTGCTTTTTCAGCCTCTGTTGCTTCTTCCTGTACAGTTCCTGATTTATAGGAAATAAATGTTCCACCTGTTTTTACATATGGAAGGCAATATTCTGACAGCGTTGCAAGATTTGACACTGCTCTGGATACGCAGAGGTCATATTTCTCACGATATTCCTTGTTCTTCGCATACTCTTCGGCTCTTCCATGAATTGCCTTAATTCCTTCCAATCCGAGAAGCGTAAAGCTTTCCTCCAGAAAATTCACTCTCTTCTTCAGGGAGTCCAGCAGGCAGGCTTCCAGATGCGGGAATGCAATCTTTAACGGTACTCCCGGGAATCCTGCTCCTGTACCAATATCCATGATTGTTTTTACTTTTGTCATATCAATCGCTTTTACGCAGGACAGGCTGTCGAGAAAATGCTTTGTCAGCACTTCCTCGAATTCTGTAATTCCTGTCAGATTCATAACTTTATTCTTCTCTACCAGAAATTCATAGAACTGAATAAACTGATCTTTCTGTTTCTGACTCAGTTCTATTCCCAGCTCTTTACATCCGTTTTCCAATGTCGACAGATTATATGGCATGGTATTTTTCTCCTTTTTTATACTTATTTCTAATTCTCTAATCGTTGTTTTGTTTTTTCAACTTATAACTGATTTTTCTTTTTTATTTCGGTATTTCAGATTTTGAGTTTCCCTGCTATTTTATTAGCTTTTCTCTCAACTTTCTATTTTTCTTTTTGTTGTTTTTTGGGATTTTTAATGTTCTTTTCTATTCTTTCTCTACCTGAGTCTGTGTATTTAAGTGTTGTTTTTCGTACTTTGAAATCGTTTTTTGGTGATTTAAGGGTCCTTTATTCAGTTCTTTCATATTGTAAAATATGCTTGCTTTTTTCATATTTTCACATGTGCAAGTACATTAAATAGTGCTTATTGTGTCTTATCTTGCACTTGAAAGATATACCAGTAAAACAGATATATCTGCTGGCGATACCCCTGAAATTCGGGAGGCCTGTCCGATAGAAATCGGTCTGTATGCCTCCAGCTTCTGGCGGGCTTCGATTCTCAGACTGCCGACTTTCTCATAATCAAGATCCGTTGGGATTTTCTTTGCTTCCAGTTTCTTAAACTGTTCTACCTGCTTTAACTGTCTGCGGATATATCCATCATACTTGATGTTAATATCAACCTGTTCCTGTACATCCCATGGAAGTTCCGAACGTTCTTTGTCAAGCGGTTTAATTGCTTCATAGGAAAGTTCCGGACGGCGGATCAGTTCTGCCAGTGTTGTTCCTGACTTCAATGGAGTACTGTTGTAGCTTTCCAGAAGTGCCTGAACCTCTTTATTTGCACCGATATTTGTATGTTCTACTCTTTCAATTTCTTTCTTAATCTGTTCTTCTTTTGCAAGAATCTTCTGATATTCTTCCTCGCTGATAAGACCTACCTGGTAGCCCTTCTTACGAAGTCTCAGATCTGCATTATCCTGACGGAGAAGAAGTCTGTACTCTGCTCTGCTGGTCATCATACGGTATGGTTCATGGTTCTCCTTTGTTACCAGATCGTCAATCAGGACACCGATATACGCCTCTGAACGGTCCAGAATCAACTGTTCCTGGCCTTTAACTTCCATAGCCGCATTAATTCCGGCAATCAGTCCCTGAGCCGCCGCTTCCTCATATCCGGAACTTCCGTTAAACTGTCCACCGCTGAATAAACCTTTAATTTTCTTGAATTCCAGTGTTGGATATAGCTGGCGCGGATTAATGCAATCGTACTCAATGGCATATGCATTTTTGACGATTTTGGCATGTTCAAGTCCCGGTACAGAGTGATACATTTCCTCCTGTACATCCTCTGGAAGGGAGCTGGACATTCCGCCGATATACATTTCATTTGTATAAAGTCCCTCCGGCTCAATAAACACCTGGTGTCGGTTTTTATCAGCAAAACGCACTACCTTATCTTCAATAGATGGGCAGTAACGTGGTCCTGTTCCCTCAATCATTCCTGAATATAGCGGAGAACGATCCAGGTTTGCGCGGATAATCTCATGTGTTTTCTCATTGGTGTATGTCAGCCAGCATGATTTCTGTTCAATCTGAACATCTTCCGGGTTGGTTGAAAAAGAAAACGGAACAACCCTCTCATCTCCGAATTGCTCTTCCATTTTGCTGTAGTCAATGGTATTTCCAGCAATACGTGCCGGTGTTCCTGTTTTAAAACGGAACATTTCGATTCCCAGTTCTTTCAGAGAATCTGTAAGATAATTGGCAGCCTGGAGTCCGTTCGGACCTGTGTAGTTGCTTACATCGCCGTAGATACATCTTGCTTTCAGGTAGGTTCCTGTACAGAGAACGACTGCCTTACAATTATAAATAGCACCTGAATAAGTTTTTACGCCTTTAATCTTTCCATCTTCAACCAGAAGCTTTGTTACTTCACCCTGCTTAATAGTAAGGTTCGGAGTATTTTCCAATGTCTTTCTCATCTCATTGCTGTATGCCTGTTTATCCGCCTGTGCACGCAGCGAATGAACCGCAGGTCCTTTGGAGCAGTTGAGCATTTTTGACTGAATAAATGTTTTATCAATATTCTTTCCCATTTCACCGCCAAGAGCATCCAGTTCTCTTACCAGATGTCCCTTGGAACTGCCACCTACATTTGGATTACATGGCATTAATGCGATACTATCTACGCTGACGGTAAACATAACTGTATTCAGACCGAGGCGCGCGCCTGCAAGTGCAGCCTCACATCCGGCGTGTCCGGCGCCGACTACAACGAGATCATAATCTTCTACTAAAGTTTTCATTTTATCTCCTTTATTTCCACTGTATAATCTACTATCGTACAATTTACTAATCTATTATTAAAAATCGCCGAAGGCGATTTTTTTGCAAAATTTATTCTGTTACAATCATACTTCATCAATACTAATGATAATCTATCGGATACAATCAAGTCACTACTCGCTGCCAGATTCTTATCCACTATTTACCCATACAGAACTTACTGAAAATCTCATTAACCAGATCCTCACCCACTGATTCTCCGAGAATCTTTCCAAGATTTTCATATGCGTTCATCAGATCTATGGAGAAGAAATCCTCCGGCATTCCCATTTCTATACTGTTTCTGACCAGATCAAGACTCTTGTCAGCTTCTTCCAGTGCTGCTTTATGGCGGGCATTTGTGATGTATACTTCGTCATTAAAGGAAATCTCTCCACCAAAGAACATTTCTTTGATCTGTTCTTCCAGCTCTGTGATTCCTTTTTCCTCTTTTGCAGAAATCGGAATCACAGGGTGACCCGTCTTTTCTTTCAGAAGTTCTGTCTGGATCACTGGCTGAAGATCCGTTTTATTATACAGGATGATTGCTTTTTTACCGGCAAGCATAGCCATGATTTCTTCGTCATTCTCGTCAAGCGGAACTGACGAATCCACAACATAAAGAATCAAGTCTGCTTTCTGTGCCATTTCTCTGGCTCTGTCTACACCGATTTTTTCCACAATATCCTTCGTCTCACGGATTCCGGCTGTGTCGATAATCTTCAGAGAGATTCCATGAAGTGTGATATATTCTTCAAGAATATCTCTTGTTGTTCCTGCAATATCAGTTACAATAGCGCGATTTTCTCCTATCAGAAGATTCAGCAGAGAAGATTTTCCGGCATTTGGTTTCCCAAGAATAACCGTCTGAATTCCCTCCTGGATCATCTTTCCGTCGGAAGAAGTTTTCAACAATCGTTTCACTTCTTTCTGCTCGTTGTCCACAACTTCCAGAAGCTCCTGTGGATATCCATCCAGACTGATGTGTTCCGGATCATCCAATGCTGACTCAATGTATGCGATATGATAAATCAGTTTCTCTCTGATCTCGCGGATAGCTTTCTGTACAGAACCTCTTAACTGATCCATGGAACTGCGAAGTGCATATTCATTCTTTGCCTGAATGACATCCATAACCGCTTCGGCCTGGGACAGATCCATACGACCGTTCAGGAAAGCGCGCTTCGTAAATTCTCCTGGTTCTGCGATCTCTGCACCGTTTTTCAGCACTGTTTCCAGTACTCTCTGCATGGCAAATACACCGCCATGGCAGTCAATTTCTACTGTATCTTCCCCTGTGAAAGTTCTCGGTGCGTGCATGATCATCACCAGAACCTCATCCACCAGTTCCTCTCCATCATAAATATATCCATAATGAATGGTATGAGTCGGAACTTCTTTTATTTTTTTCTTTCCACCTTTTGATCTGTAGACACGGGAAATCACGTCCATGGCATTTTCACCACTGATGCGGACAATTCCAATTCCGGATGCACTCATAGCTGTGGAAATTGCTGCAATTGTTGTTTCCATTTTTTCCTCCTCACTTATTATATGTACTCTCGCTGCCTGCTCATAGCCGAATAGCATTTAGAAATTTTAAAATACAAACAGGATTACACAGGCAACCCTTAGCATCTTTTTCAAATCTTTATATAAATAACAAGATCATTACACCTATCGTTAATATCCCTGTTATTTATACAAAAACAAGTCCCACCTGGGAACTGCTGCCGTTGGATAATTACTTATTTTCTACAATAAAAAATGTTACTCCAGGTAAAAGTGTACACGCAAAGTTACGTGTTATTCACGCTTTCACCTAGAATAACATTCTTTTTTAATATCTGCAATGAAACATGTGCTTCTACATACAGCTATTTATTTAATTTGTTACTGTTCAGTCGCCAACACCTTGTGAAATAAACAGCAGATTAATTTCTTTTTAATTTTACCACTACATGGCGGTAAGGTTCTTCACCTTCACTGACAGTCTCAACGAATTTATTTCCCTGAAGAGCAGAATGGATGATTCTTCTCTCATAAGGATTCATCGGCTCAAGAATTACCGGCTTGCGGGTCTTTCTTACCTTATAAGCGATACCTCTTGCAAGATTCTCAAGAGTCTCTTTACGGCGTTTGCGGTAATCTTCTGTATCAAGTTTTACACGAATGTAATTTGATTTTCCTTTATTTACCACAAGGCTTGTCAGATACTGAAGAGAATCCAGTGTCTGACCTCTCTTGCCGATAAGGATTCCCATATCTTCGCCTTCGAAATCAACTTCCAGACTTCCATCTGTTGTATTATACTTAGATGTGATCTCTACTTCTCCAAGATTCATAGAAGCAAACACTTCGCTCAGGAATATCCTTGCTCTGTTTTCTACTTCTTTAATCTCTTCCGGATCTGTAATGATTTCAACAGGTTTTGCCGGTTTCACCGGTTTTGCTGCCTTTTCTCTGACTGGTTTCTCTTTGATTTCTTTCGGTTCTCTTGGCTGTTTTTCTTTTACAACTTTTTCCTTTACAGGCTTTGGCTGTCTTGGTTTCTCAGAAACAGCTTTTGGCTCTTTTGTTTCTTTCTTCACCGGTTTTACAGGTTCTGGTTTCTTTTCTTCAACCGGAGTCTCTTCCTTGAAGGAATCAAGTTTTACTGTCTCTACGATTTCCTTCATTTCTTCTTCCTCAGAAACCAGTTCAATCTTACGAACCTTTATCACTGCAGGTTTACTTCCGATTCCGAAGAATCCGTTGCTTCCTTCACTGATTACCTGAATCTCAAGCTGGTCACTGGATACGCCAAGCTCGATACATGCTTTTGTAATTGCTTCACTCTTTGTTTTCGCTGAAAACTGGATATAATCCTCCATGCCAACCCCTCCGTTCCTGACTACTTCTTCTTATTACGCTCATCAAATGCTTTTACCATATTGGCTTTGGCAGTAATGCTGCCCGGTTTTGCATTTGCTGCGTTTTTGTAAGATTCTTCGACCTTCTTAGCTCTTGTCTCGACATCAGTATTGCTGCTGCCTTTTTCAACTTTATTGATATTCTTAACGCTCTGATGTGCCTGATTTGTGATTTTCTGAGGCGGAAGCCCTTCTTTTTCGCGCTTCTTTTCCATCTTCTTCATATTCTCATTGATCAGGTCATCAATCTGAATCTTATCCATATGTCTGTTGATGACAAGCTGCTGTACACTTCGTACTGCCGCACTTGCTACCCAGTAAATACCAAGACCTACAGGGAATGTGAAACAGAATACTGCTGACATGAGCGGCATTACCATGTTCATTGTCTTCATGGAGTTCATCATTGCATCCTGCTGTGCATCTCCACCCTGCTGTGCTGCCTGAGGCATCAGCTTTAAGTTAATCATCTGTGTAGCCCACGCAAGGATCGGAATCAGGATTGCAACGATTGCAATAAGAATAGAACCACCGACAAAAGCGGCTTTAATATAAGTCAAAGGCTGGTCTGCAATATTCAGTCCAAAGAAGTTCTGCACATGCGAAATCTCTTTTGCAGTACTGTTGAGTGTATCCGCAAATCCGGAAAACTGACTGGTCTCTGCAAGAGTTTTCCACTGAGAAGGAGATAATGCATATAAAAAGTCTGTTACAGAATTGCTCGTAGCATTGTTGCCATCCATAATAAGCTGAACTCTTGTCATCTTATTATCTGTGATGAACTGCTGCAGGATATCTGTATATCCGTTTACACCTGTAATGCTTGTAACTGCAGATGCAAGGATATCTTTTACGCTGCCTACATATGCCGGAATTTTGTAAATTACCTGGTATAATGCCATCAAAATAGGGAACTGGATTGCAAGCTGTACGCAGCTTCCTGTAGGAGATACACCGTATTTCTGATATACAGCCTGTGTCTCTTCCTGCATCTTCTGCATAGCTGCCGAATCGTTATTTTTTCCCTTATACTTCTTCTGAATCTTCTGAAGCTCTGGCTGCATGATCGCACTTAATTTAGAAAATTTCTGCTGTTTGATCTGCAGTGGAGTCATAAGAGCGTAAATAAGGATACTGAAGATGATAATGCAAAGACCGATATTCTGAATTCCAAATACATTCAGCAGTCTGTAGATACCATCCATGATCCATCCCATGACGGTCGCAAGCTGACCGATAATAGGAGTGCTGCTCTTTGTCGCTAAAATCATTTCCAAGTTCATTTCCTCCTAGAATCCATAAATGACAGGAGGTTCCTTCGATCGATCAATATTCAATTTTCAAGTACATTCCTGTCTTTACGGTACAGGGTCATAGCCTCCATGGGAAAAAGGATTACAGCGAAGTATTCTCCATACCGCAAGAAGACCACCCTTTAATGCACCATATTTTTCGATTGCTTCTAAACCATATTGAGAACATGTGGGAATATAAGGACATTTTGTTCTCTTCATCGGTGACAAATACTTTTGATAGAGTTTAATTATTCTGATCAGAAACTTCTTTATCATTGTTCTTACCTGCTATGCAGTGCTTTCCCGCAAGATGCATCAGTGCACTTTCTATCTCATGATAGGTTCTGTCTTTTGCCTGGGGACGTGCAACTACTACAATATCCAAACCATTTTCAAATTCCGCTTCATTTAACCGATAACTTTCTCTTATCAATCTGGTGAGTCTGTGGCGGACCACACTATTCCCTACTTTTTTACTTACTGATATTCCCAGACGATTCTTCATGTACTGATTTTTCAGTACGTACATCACCAGATACCGATTACCTTTTGATGTTCCATGTTTATATACTTTTTGAAAATCTTGATTTTTTTTTAAGGACTCTGATCTTTGCATAGAATCCCCTTTCATAATCTCTTTTTTAAGAGAAGAAAAGACCACATAACTGCGGTCTTATTCTTAGGCTGATAAATGCTTTCTTCCTTTTAATCTTCTGGCAGCTAATACTTTACGACCACCTTTTGTGCTCATGCGAGCTCTGAAGCCATGAACTTTCGCTCTAGATCTTTTTTTCGGCTGAAATGTCATTTTCATAGGTAAAGCACCTCCTTTATCTATTATCCATGTTAAATTTTGTAACTTTTTAAGTATGGCAAATGCCGGAGTATTCGCTTCCTGCAGCCGCCAACTTTACTTATTAGAACATCATTTCAATTATATTCATAAAGGGTGGTTTCGTCAAGTATTATTTGCAACAAAGATTTCTCTTGTTTTTCTGTCATTGTGGATAGTTTAATTGGTTTACGTAATATTATCCACAATTTGTGGATAACTTGTGGATAACTTGTGGAATACCTGCGTATCTTTCCACTTTATCCCCCTTGTTTTTACACATCTCCCAAAAATTCTCTTTTATTTTTGCGCTTTTTGACAGTGTATAAAATTATACACATTTTTTTCCTATATTCAAGTGATCGTGTCGCATTATGGTAACCAAAATGGGCTTTTCCACTGTTATCCACACTAATCCACATAAAAATTGGGGATAACTTTTTTTCCACATTTCCATCAAATATACATTGCGAAAACAGGCATTTTATTATAATATATATAAGGATATTTATGTCTTTTTTAAAGAATACGGACAATGTCTGTGGAAAACAGGCTATCGCAATGACTTATACATTAATATAGAAGCAATTGTTACTGTTCACTACATGTTCAGTAATAAGTAATACGAACCGGGAGAACCAAAAATGAACAAAGTTGTGGAAAAATGGGATGAAATCCTACAAATCGTCAAAACAGAGCATGATCTGTCTGACGTTTCTTTTAATACATGGCTAAAACCACTCACTGTTTTTGAAGTAGTCGACAACGTCGTTACTATTATCGTTCCATCTGAGCAGGTCGGTCTCAATTATATAAGTAAAAAGTACAAACTTCCTCTCCAGGTAACAATCAGTGAAGTTACCGGAATGGAAAACTGTGATATTAATTTTATATTACCGGAAGATGTTCCGAAAAGAGAGACAGTTTCTCCCAAAGCGCAGTCGCAGGACGCCCGCTGCGAAGAAGCTCATCTGAATCCGAAATACACTTTTGACACATTTGTAGTCGGAAGCAACAATAAATTCGCCCAGGCGGCAGCCCTTGCAGTTGCTGAATCTCCGGGAGATACCTACAATCCGCTGTTTATCTACGGTGGCGCAGGTCTGGGAAAGACTCACCTTATGCATTCTATTGCGCATTTTATCATTGATCACGATGAAAACAGTAAAGTACTTTATGTTACCAGCGAGGAATTTACTAACGAACTGATCGAGACAATCCGAAACGGAAATAACTCAGCAATGACTAAATTCCGCGAAAAATACAGAAATATTGATGTTCTTCTCGTCGATGATATTCAGTTTATTATAGGAAAGGAATCTACACAGGAAGAATTTTTCCATACTTTCAACAGTCTGCACAGCGCAAAAAAACAGATCATTATTTCATCAGATAAACCACCGAAAGATATGGAAATTCTGGAAGAACGTTTCCGTTCACGATTTGAATGGGGTCTGATCGCAGATATCACACTGCCGGATTACGAAACCCGAATGGCGATTCTTCATAAAAAAGAAGAAATGGATGGCTATGATATTAATGAAGAAGTAATCAAATACATCGCAAACAATATCAAATCCAATATTCGTGAGCTGGAAGGTGCGATCAACAAGGTTATGGCTTTCGCCAAACTTGAAAAGAAAGAAGTAACACTTGAACTTGCTGAACAGGCGCTTAAAGATATCATTTCACCTGACGAAAAGAAAGTGATCACACCGGAATACATTATTTCCATGGTTGCAGAACACTTTGATGTTACAGTTGAAGACCTCTCAGGAAATAAACGTAACTCCAAAATTGTAACCCCTCGTCAGATCGCAATGTATTTATGCAGGGAAATTATTTCCACACCATTGAAATCTATCGGAAAATCTCTTGGTAATCGTGACCATACTACCATTATGCATGGAATCGACAAGATTGAAAAAGAGATTTCCAACGACGAAAATTTAAAAAATACCATCGAAACCTTAAAGAAAAAGATTAATCCACAGGGATGAGGATAACTGACTGTATAAACTGTGTATAAGATGTTGATTATATGTGGATAAATGTGAATAACTTTCTGCCCCTTTTTTGGCAAATCGGTTATACACAAGTTATTCACATGCTTTAAGTGCCTCTATACACGAAGTTATCCATATTCGAAACCCTTGAAAAATCAACATAAAATTGAGTTTTTCACATATTCACATCCCCTACGGCGGCGACGACGGATTTCTTTTATATATTTATCTATAAAAAACACATTTCACCCAGAAAGGAAGTTATACACATTATGAAAATCATTTGCCAGAAAAGTAACTTGCTCAAAAGTGTCAGTATCTCACTCAAAGCAGTTCCTTCCAAAACAACAATGCCAATCCTTGAATGTATTTTAATAGATGCAACAACAAACCAGATTAAATTTACTACCAATGATATGGAACTTGGGATTGAAACAATCGTTGATGGAACGATTGAAGAAAAAGGATTAATTGCACTTGATGCAAAAATCTTTTATGAAATCATTCGTCGACTGCCAGAAAATCAGGTTACTATAAAAACAGACGAGAAACTTACTGCCACCATTACCTGTGAAAAAGCTAAATTTACAATTCCTGGTAAATCCGGAGAAGATTTTGCATATCTCCCAATTATCGAAAGGGAAGAGAGTCTTACTATCTCACAATTCACTCTTAAAGAGATGATCAGACAGACAATTTTCTCAATTGCGTCTAATGAGACTAACAAATTAATGACCGGAGAACTTTTTGAGATTAAGGATAATTATCTGAAAATCGTATCTCTGGATGGACATCGTATTGCCATCAGACGTATGGAACTGAAGAAAGATTATGCAGACCGCAAAGTGGTGGTACCTGGTAAAACCCTTAATGAGATCAGTAAGATCCTGTCAGGTGAAATTGATGATATTGTAAATATTTATTTTTCAAAGAATCATATTTTATTTGAATTCGACCAGACAATTGTTATTTCCAGGCTGATTGACGGAGAATATTTCCGCATTGATCAGATGCTTTCCAGCGATTATGAAACAAAGATCGTAATCAACAAAAAAGAATTTCTGGATTGTATTGACCGAGCTACATTGCTGGTAAGAGAGGGAGAAAAGAAACCGATCATCATAGAAATTACTGATAATTCGATGGAATTACGCATTGATTCAGCAATGGGTTCTATGAATGAAAGCATTGATATCAACAAAGAGGGAAAGGATATTCTGATTGGGTTTAATCCTCGTTTCCTGATTGACGCTCTGAAAGTAATTGATGATGAAACAATCAGTATCTACCTCGTAAATCCAAAAGCACCATGCTTTATCAGAGATGATGAGGAAAATTACACATATTTGATTCTGCCTGTAAATATCAACCAGAATCAGGCAAGATAGGGAGTAAATGAAAATGGAAGAAATTAAAATCAGAGATGAATTTATAAAACTGGGGCAGTTACTGAAACTTGCAGATATGGTTCAGGACGGGGTTGAAGCGAAATATGTGATCACCGACGGACTGGTTAAAGTTAATGGAGAAGTGGACGAACGTCGCGGACGAAAAGTTTATGAAGGCGATGTTGTTTCTTATGATGGAAAAGAAATCAAAGTGATCAGGTGAGTAAATGTATATTGAATCCGTTCAGTTAAAAAATTTCAGAAATTATGATTCTCTGGAACTTGATCTGGCACAGGGGACGAATATATTTTACGGAAATAATGCCCAGGGAAAGACAAATATCCTGGAAGCGCTTTATTTATGTGGAACGACTAAGTCGCACAAGGGAAGCAAAGATAAAGATATGATCCGGTTTGGAGAGGATGAATCTCATATCCGTATGATGGTGAAAAGAGATGAACTTTCTTACAAAATTGACATGCACCTCAGAAAGAATAAGGCGAAAGGTGTAGCTATTAACGGGCTGCCGATCAGAAAAGTCGGTGAGTTGTTTGGCGTGGTCAATCTTGTGTTCTTTTCTCCCGAGGATCTGAATATCATAAAAAATGGTCCCGGAGAAAGAAGAAGATTTATTGATCTTGAATTATGTCAGCTGGACAAAATATACCTTACGGATCTGGCTTCATACAATCACATTGTAAATCAGAGAAATAAATTGCTGAAAGATATTTATATTCAGCCTTCGCTAAAAGATACTCTTGATATCTGGGATATGCAGATGGCAGAGTATGGGCGTAGACTTATTAATAAGCGAAGTGATTTTATTGCGGAATTAAATGAGACTGTAAGAAAAATACATCATAATCTTACGGGTGGTCTGGAAGAACTGGAAGTTATTTATGAGCCAAGCTGTACCTCAGAAGAACTGGAAAAAAGTGTACAGTTAAATAGGGAAAAAGATATGCGGATGAAGCTGACATCTGTCGGTCCGCACAGAGACGATCTGTGTGTGATGGCAAATGGAATCGATATTCGAAGATACGGTTCACAGGGCCAGCAGAGAACCGCGGCACTTTCACTTAAATTATCGGAAATTTATATGGTGAAAAGAAAAATAAAGGATACGCCGATTCTGCTTCTGGATGATGTTCTGTCTGAACTGGACCGCAGCAGACAGAACTATCTTCTGGACAGTATCAGTGATATTCAGACGTTGATCACATGTACAGGTCTTGATGATTTTATCAGTCATCAGTTTCAGATAAATAAGGTATTTCAGGTAGTGCAGGGAAATGTATTGCAACCTGAACAATGACGGTTAACAATCTTTTGACAAGGGTATAGGCTTATGATACACTGAACGTAATTATGGAAAGTTGGTGAATGCATTGGACAAAGAAGAATTTCGGATAAAGCTGGAAGAGATTAATAAGCTGGTTCAGGACAAAGATTATAAAGGCGCCATGAACATTGTAGACAGCATAGACTGGAGACGTGTCAAGAACGTCCGTACTTTATGCGTTGTCGGTGAGATTTATGCCGCAAATGGAAGATATGAAGATAGTAAGGAGATTTTTCTTCTTGCATATCATAAAGCATCTATTGGAAAAAATATTCTTTATCGCTTAATTGAGATTTCACTTAGAATGGATGACATTAATGAAGCGGAAGAATTTTTTGAAGAATATAAACAGGTAGCATCTAATGATAGTACACAGTATATTCTTCAGTATAAAATTGCGAGAGCGAAGAACTCTTCCTTGAATGAGCAGATCAGAATTCTGGAAGAATATAAAGAGCAGGAATTTACTGAGAAATGGTCATATGAACTGGCTGCATTATATTATAAAGCCGGAGAAAAGCAGAAGAGTCTGGATTTATGTAATGAGATTATTCTGTGGTTCAGCGAAGGCAAATATGTCATGAAAGCTTATGATCTTAAAATGAGAATGGGTGAGCTGACAGGTGCAGAGAAAGCTAAGTTTGAGAAACAGTTTGTTCCGAAACTTCTTACGCCAGAGCAGGCGAAGGAACTGAAAAAGGCAGAAAAAGAAGCAGAGTCAGAGAAAGATGCTTCAGAAGAGGAAGAACAGAAAGTAGCTTCAGACAGTGAAGTGGCAGATGTAAGTGAGGATACTGAAGAGAAAGAATCGGAAACACCTGAAGAATCAGAGCCAGAGATTCGTGTCAATATGGAGGGTATCCAGGAGCAAATTTCCAAAGGTATCAGAGATATTTTTGGTGGTAAGACTCAGGAAGAAAAAGAAGAGTTTACAGAAGAATCTGATGATATGATCAATGAAGCCGGAATTACAAAGGAGAATGAGATTCCGGAAGAAATCATAAAGAGTGATGCATCACAGGAAGAACCGGAAAATGTTCCGCAGCTGGAAGCAGAACCTGAGAAACCGGGGGAAGCTCCGGTAGCTGTTCCTGTCGAGAGTGTACAGGAAGAGAAAAAAGAGCCGGATTTTTCTGCAACAATTAAGATGCCGGAATTAAATATACCTGCTTCCATGAAGAATATGGAACTTAGTAAAGCTCCGAAAGTGGAAGATGTTGCTGAGACGAAGTTATCCATGGACTCTTTTAAAACATCAGGAACAGAATTTAATCTGGAAGATACGATTCTTGCTGCTGCCAGCGCTCAGGGAATTGAAATTCCGAAGGAAGAAAATCAGCCGGAAGTAAAAGAGCCGGAAAAAATTTCAGAAACAGAACCTGAGGTAACGATAAAAACACAGAAGATTGCAGATGAATTAGAAGAACCGGATTTTCTCAGTGGAAATCTGGAAGATACAGACACTGAGGATGTTAAAGCAGAGCCGGCAGAGGCTATAATAGATGAGGAAAAAACAGAAGAACCTGTAGCTGTTCCAAAAGAGTTTATTGAAGATGACGAAGATGAGGTTACGGAAGAGGACCTCAGAAGAGCAGAAGAGGAATTTCTGTATGGACCGGCAGGTAATTCGGATGTCAATCTGGAAGATATAGATGATACAGAACCGGAACAGTTAGTTGATGTGGCGAAAGAGGAAGAAGAACAGCCAGAACCTCTGACTGAAGAAGAGGAACTGGAACGTTTTATAGAATCTATTCAGCCGAAAGATGAAACCGATCCTAGAGACATTGTACCAAGAGAAAAAGAACTGACGGATGATGAGAAACAGTTATTTACATATTTTGTAAAGATTCCGGGAATGAAAGAACAGTTGGTTGATACGTTATGTGATGTTCAGATGGCGGCAGCAGATAAGACTTCCAAAACTGGAAATATTATTGTCATGGGTGGCAAGGAATGTGGAAAGACTAGACTGATCTCCGGGCTGGTTCCGGCAATCTGTAAAGAGTTAAATCTGGAAGCATCCAAAGTAGCTTACGTTTTTGCAGACCAGATCAATGGAAAAAATATTTATAAGATTTTCTCCAAGCTGGCCGGTGGTTTCCTTGTAATAGAGAATGCAAATCAGCTTACACAGGAAACTGTTGAGATGCTTGATAAAGCTATGGAAGTAAATACGGATGGTCTGACTATAATTGTTGAGGATGAAAAGATTGGCATGCGTAAACTGATTGCAAAATATCCGAAATTTGCAAAGAAATTTACATCTATGATCAATATTCCGGTATTTACCAATGATGAGCTCGTTAATTTTGCAAGGGTTTATACAAAGGAAAATGGTTATACCATTGACCAGATGGGAATGCTTGCACTGTACAATCTGATTGGAATCAATCAGAAAGAGGATTCGCCGATGAATATTGGCGCGGTGAAAGAACTTATAGATTCTGCGATTGCGAAATCTCAGGGAGGAATCCGTAAATTTAAACGAAATGTATCCAAGAAACGTATAGACAGAGACGGTTATATCGTTCTGTATGAAAAAGATTTCAGTAAATAATGCAAGAAAAAGGAGTAAAGACTATGCCCAGACCGTATCTAGGAGATCCAAAGTATACCATAGAAGTGCTTCAGAAGTATAATTTTGCATTCCAGAAAAGGTTTGGTCAGAACTTTCTGATCGATACTCATGTTCTGGATAAGATCATAGATTCAGCGCAGATTACAAAGGACGATTTCGTATTGGAAATTGGTCCGGGAATCGGAACAATGACGCAGTACCTGGCTGAAGCAGCCAGGGAAGTTGCGGCAGTCGAGATTGATACGACACTGATTCCGATTTTGAAGGACACATTAAAAGACTGGGATAATGTAACAGTGATCAATAATGATATCCTTAAAGTGGATATCCGGAAGCTTGCACTTGAGAAGAACCAGGGACGTCCGATCAAGGTGGTTGCGAATTTACCGTATTACATTACTACCCCTATCATTATGGGATTATTTGAGAATCAGGTTCCGATTGATTCAATCACGATCATGGTACAGAAAGAGGTTGCGGACAGAATGCAGGTAGGACCCGGAACGAAAGACTATGGAGCTCTTTCACTGGCAGTACAGTATTATGCGAAACCTCAGATCGTTGCAAATGTACCGCCGAATTGTTTCATGCCAAGACCGAAGGTTGGAAGTGCTGTGATCAGACTGGAAAGATATGCGAAACCGCCGGTTGAGGTGAACGATGAGAAGCTGATGTTTCGAATTATCCGGGCATCCTTCAATCAGAGAAGAAAGACACTGGTGAATGGTCTGAAGAATTCACCGGAGATTCCTTTTTCAAAAGAGCAGATAGAGGAGGCTCTGGGAATGTGTGGACTTTCTTTGAATATCAGAGGAGAAGCATTGACACTTGAGCAGTTTGCACAGCTTGCAAATGCTTTCAGCAGTTTATAAAAATATGAATATAAAAAGCATCCGGTGGCTAGTCGGATGCTTTTTATATTACGTTCAAATTTATTTTTTAAAAGGAAGGAGAGTCAATTGCCCTTTTCAGGCAATCAACATATGAAAAAGAAATTTTATAAAAATAATGTTGGCTTTATTATTTTTATGGTCTTAGTATATCTTGGAATTATGATAGAATCATGTTTAAGATGTGAAAAAATTTTGAACAAATGTCAAATGATTTATGAAGGTAGTATGTGAAGTGATATTTACTTTACAGAGAGAAAAGTAAGTGTGTTATAATGTGCCGGTAAAAAGGAAAAATAAGAAATATCAGATAATATGAACAGTTATCGGGGTGTTAATGATTTGGCTTTTTGACTTGTAACTGTGAAGGTACTGAACAGTTATAAAGGTTGAATGATTGATGCCCCAGGTTGTTATTGGTTATGGAGGTAATTTAGATTATGAGAATAAAAAAACTGGGAACACTTATTGTTGCAGGAGTGATCATGTGCACGACACCGGCAATGCCTGTAATGGCATCAGATGCAGTTGAATCTGTACAGGAGATTATCTCAGATAATGAAATAGATTCTCTCGTTTCTGATCCGGATAAAGTTGTGGATATCATTATGTATGTAAAAGATGCTGTGGCAGATCAGGATATTTCGGATGACCAGATCAAAGAGGTAATCCAGACAGCAGAAAATACTGTTGGAGTAAGTCTTACTGATGAGGAAGAGAATAAAATCGTCACGATCGTTAAGCAGGTCAAGAATTCAGATATTAACGAGGAGCAGCTGAGAAGTACTGTGACAAAGGTGTATGATAAGCTTGAGAAATGGGAATCGGC
>NZ_JBWLUT010000053.1:0-14229 GCF_056504575.1 Blautia sp. CGZ-1-C1 | reverse complement strand
CGATGAGTCTTCTGCATTCTTTTTATTGCTGGGGACATGTGGGAGTAGTGCTTCTTTCCACATTATTTTTTAGGATTTTTGGCATAGAAAACTGGAAATATATGGCGCTTGTATGGGCGCTGATTCCAATCGTAAACGGCGTACTTTTCACCAGAGTTCCGATTGCTCCATTGCTGGATGAAGGGGAAGAAGGACTGTCTATGGCAGAACTTTTTAAGAAAAAAATCTTCTGGGTTCTGATGTTGATGATGCTCTGTGCAGGAGCCAGTGAACAGGCAGTCAGCCAGTGGGCATCTACTCTTGCTGAGAAGAGTTTTGGAATCAACAAGACCATCGGAGATCTGGCAGGTCCTATGGCATTTGCGATTCTCATGGGAAGCTCCAGAGCTTTTTATGGAAAGTTTGGTGATAAGATCAATCTGGAACGTTTTATGCAGTATAGTGCGATTTTGTGCATGATTTCCTACCTGATGATCGCATTTATTCCCGTACCGGCACTTGGAATCCTGGGCTGTGCAGTCTGCGGTTTATCCGTCGGCATCATGTGGCCGGGAACATTTAGTATGGCAGCAGCGTCTGTGAAGAGAGGCGGAACTGCATTATTTGCACTTCTTGCACTGGCAGGTGATGTGGGATGTTCTTCAGGGCCTACTTATGTGGGAATGATTTCCGGTACACTGAATGATAATCTGAAAATGGGAATTTTCGCGGCACTTGTTTTTCCGATATTAATGATAGTAGGAATTAAGCTGATTTCCGGGATGAGAAAGAAGAATATATAGGAAATATAGCAGACTGCTGAATGGTTGTTACTGTTCACTCCGTTCACAGCAACACGCTTCGCGATGCACAGAATTTATGCTAATCGCATAAATTCGCGCGGTATGTCTCGGGTTTTCTGTGACCTTCGCTCACAAAAAACACCTCGCGGGATATTACCAGTGAACAGTAACGAATGGTTACCAAATATTTCAAAAGAACATTGTAAAATATAGAAGGTTTTGGTATACTAAATTAGCTTTACGGAGGAAAAACAATGGGAGAATGGATTAAAAAAATAAACTGGAAATTTGTTCTTGTAATGATCATAGGAAATATCATTCTTGGACTTGGAATTGCAATTTTTAAACTTTCCGGACTTGGAAATGACCCTTTCAGCGGAATGGCAATGGCATTGGCTGAATGTGTGGGAATTGAATATGCAAGATTTGTAATTTTGATGAATATAGGATTTTTCATAATAGAAATCATCTGGGGAAGAAAGCTGATCGGATTGGGAACAATCGTAAATGCTCTGCTTCTTGGATACATAGTGACCTTTTTCTATAATCTGATCACATCAGTGATTGATGCACCACAGCAGATGGCAATGAGGGTGCTGACTGTGTGCATTGGTGTTATCATCACAAGCCTTGGAATTTCCATGTATCAGCTTCCAAAGCAGGGTGTTGCACCGTATGACAGTATTTCACTGATCATGACAGAGAGATGGCCAAAGATCCCGTACTTCTGGTGCAGGGTATCAAATGATGCAATAAGTGCACTGGTGTGCTATCTTGCAGGCGGAATCGTGGGGCTTGGAACTTTAGTCAGCGCATTTGGATTCGGACCATTTGTACAGTTTTTTGACACACACTTTACATCAAAAGTGTTGGCGAAACTTAATAAATAAGACAACTATTTAAGTGATAAACTGTATAGCAACTATTCAGAGTAGAGGCACATAGCGGAAGCGGATTACGAATATCCGATTGACCAGTTTCTGTACAGTGAGGTGCAGAACAATTACGACATGAAAAAAAGACTGTCTTGTATATACTTTATTCGAACAAGAATAGGTATATACAGAGACAGTTTTTTTATTCAAAAAACAGTTATGAATGTCTGATACTAATATCACCATAATCAGACTTGACAGTCAGGTGATTTTGAGAGTTGGAAGATTCCTTCTGGTAGGTGCTTTTATCATCTGCAGATATAATTTTTCCATTTAATTCATCTGGAATATCAATGTCACCCATATTAGTATCCAGGCTAAATACCAAAGCGTTGAGATATTTTTCAGGAACAGACAGATCAATGTCACCCATTTTTGAAGTAATCTGGCAATTATTATTAAATGAAACATTGGAAAGCTCTGCATCACCGGAGGATAGTGCAAGAATACTGTCTGTAAAATTGGATTCTTCTGCAGACAGATCACCGAGAGAAGCATCCAGTTTCATATTTTCCAGAGAACTGTCAATGATAGAAATGTCACCATCTTTATCAGATATTGCTCCTCTTTTGGTCTGAAGACTCCTAAGTGAGATGTCACCTGTATTTGTTTGCAGATGGAAGTTCTGACAATTTAGTGAATCAAGTGTAAAATCTCCTTCATTCATCTGGCAGGAAAAGTTTTCAAGAGTCTGCTCATGTGGAATGTAGACGATAATCTGATTCTCAAGCATATCAGTATCGTCAGAAACATGACCATCTGTTAGGAACTCCTGTAGGAAACCGATATCAATCTGCAAATAACCAGATGCAGTTTTTCCATTTTTTTCCGACATGTTCAGAGTACCATTTTCTACCTGCCAGGAAACAGGAATTATACCTTTTACTGTTTCAACATTATAAGAGAGATAATAATTTTCGTCATCAGATTCCCGGATTGAGAAATCCATATGTTTCAGATCAGCATTTAAATTCTGGAAAGAATCGATTTTTTCCTTTTCCAGAATGGCATGGTTGCTATCAGATTTCTCAGAAGAAAAAGATCCGTTATAAGTATTTAAATCCGTATTTTTGATATATTCTCTGCCGCCAGCTGCGATGCCTGAAGCAAAGAGTACAGTGCCAAGTGCACAAAAGACAGTACCGATTATAAGAAAATTTTTAGTTTTATGATTCTTCATTATGGATCATCCTCTCTTTCTGTTTGTAATAAGCTGTGCGATTCTGGCAAACAGGATACAGGTCCATTTGCACAGATAAATTCCGAGAATGCAAAGCAGAATACTAAATCCAATACTCAGGAGTCCGAGTCCCAGAAGGATGAAGCTTCCGGAAATGGAAAATGGAATAGCGATAATTCCACGTACAAAAAGTTTGCCGCCAATGAGAAAAGCACATAATGCAAATATAAAAACACATAAGTATGCGCAAAACAGGCAGACAGCAACACTTGCTAATATGGCAAACAATACAATAAGCAAAGGAATTGCGATTGGTGCTGCACAGACAGCAAGAATTGCCACTTTTAAAGTTCCTTTTTGCACAGGTTTATTGATAGCAGAAGTTTTGCCCAGCTTCTTATCCAGAAGATTGGAAATCAGATCTCTGGCTGCTTCTTTTGGTGTGCCAAGTTCTTTCATCAGTTCCTGCTGACCATTCTCATCAGCTTCGCCAAAGTATTCTTCAAAGTAATCGACTGCGTCTTCATAGTCCTGTTTTGGAAGACGGTGCAAATACTTTTTCAGTTGAGTCATATATTGTTCTTTTGTCAATTTCGTACCCTCCCCTCAATAATCCCGTCAATTGTATCGCGGTAACTGTTCCATTCCTGATGCAAAAATTCAAGCTGTTTTTTGCCATCATCGGTGATGGAATAATATTTACGTTTACGTCCCTGGAATTCCTGCGAATAAGTCGTAACGTATCCACCTTTTTCCAACTTCTTCAGAATCGGATATAAAGTAGATTCTTTGATATCAGCTACGATTTTGACTGTCTGACTGATCTCGTATCCGTAGGAATCCTGTGTGTCCACGATAGAAAGAATCAAAAATTCAATCAACAATGCAGATACAGGATAATACATAGAACCACCTCCTGAAATAATATGTAAAATAATTATATATAAAAATTTTATATATAAAATATATACATATACAGAGAAGATGTCAAGAGGAATATTAAAATAAAAAAGAACTGTACCAGGAAGTGAGTTTCAATAGAAGTTATATAATTCTAAGAAACAATTCCTAAACAGTTCTTTTTTATAAAAATACCTTACGTAGTGTCTTGCTCACATTTCACAAAATGACTTATCTGAAGTTTTATCTATGCCATTTGCTGAAAATGAATCATATGCTATGTTAGTACAGCGAATATTAGGTAACCGCTATATTGACTTGTCTGATTTTTCATCTGCGGTGTTGTCGTCAATCGCCGTAGCCACCGCTACATCTCATTCCTCCGCCTTGCAGATGAAGAAATCATTCGTTTCAGATTAACTACACATATGACACGCCTCACAAGCCGATGGCGTAGTAGCGCATCCACCCATCGCGGTCTCACGCAGCTCTGCAGGAAGCTTCTTCCCTACGGTAAACATTGTCTGGATCATTTCGTCCAGAGGAATCAGCTGAGGGATTCCGGCGAGAGCCATCTCGGCGGCAATGAGCGCATTTGCAACACCGGCAGCATTTCTGTTCTGGCAAGGATATTCTACCAGACCTCCTACCGGATCACATACCAGACCAAGCATATTCATAAGGACAGTAGATGCTGCATACGTACATTCTTTTGGGGTGCCGCCCATCAGTTCCACAGCGGCAGAAGCAGCCATGGCAGAAGCAACGCCGACCTCTGCCTGACATCCGCCGACAGCACCGGCGACGGTGGCATTTCGCATTGCCAGATATCCGATTGCACTTGCATTGAAAAGCGCCTGAATGATCTGGTCGTCAGAGAAGTGGTAATGCTCCTGCATTGCCAGCATCAGTCCAGGGACAATTCCGGCAGAACCGGCAGTAGGAGAGGCCACGATCAATCCCATAGAAGCGTTAGTCTCAAGTGTTGCCATGGCGTAAGTTATTGCTCTCTGAAGCAGATCACCACAAAGTCCCTGACTATTCTGAGCGTGAATACTCAGCTTTCTTGCCTCGCCTCCGATTAGACCGCCCATGGATTTTACAGGTTTTTCAATAGGAGAACGTGCGGCATCTTTCATAATCTCCAGAACCCGGCTCATTCGTTCCTTTACAGTTTCAGCGGTTGTTTCGCCAAGTTCAATTTCGCGAAGACGCATGATCTCTGAAATAGGAAGATTTTTTTCTTCACAGAGTGTTAAGAGTTCGTTTGCGTTTTTAAAGTCCATGATAAAAATCCTCCTTTCTTTACATCTGTACGATCATGACTTCATGAATATTTGGGTTTTCGCGGATAGCAGGAACGATATTCTCCGGAAGCTTACCATCAGATTCTACAATTGTGTAAGCAATATCGCCCTTTCCTTCGCGGAAGAGACGCATGAATGCAATATTGATATTTCGGTCACTCAGGCATTTGGTAATATAGGCCACAACACCCGGAGTATCCTGGTGAATAACGATGACTGCGCTGTACTCGCCAGTAAAATCTACCTGGACGTGATTGATCTCAACAATACGGACTTTTCCACCACCCAGGGATTCTCCGCGCACAGTCATTTTCTGGCCTTTTTCATTTTCCATACAGATATCTACAGTATTTGGATGAATGTCTGTTTCCTGGTCATTAGGAGTGAATGAAAACTCCAGACCTTTTTCATGGGCAATATCGAATGAGTTTCGGATACGCATATCATCCGTAGAAAATCCCATGATTCCTCCAAGCAAAGCGCGGTCTGTACCATGTCCGCGATAGGTTTTGGCAAAAGAACCATACAGAATAAAATCAGCTCTTTTTAACGGACCTTCGATCATTTTATGGGCAAGATAAGAAATACGTGCCGCACCTGCGGTATGTGAACTTGAAGGACCGATCATGTTCGGTCCCATTACATCAAATGCACTGATAAATGACATAAGAATTATTCTCCTGTAATTATGAAATAATAAGCCCTCCGGCATTAACTATATTCTAACATTCACTCATGAAATAAGCAAATTCTAATATAAACTGTTAAAGGAAAGCCTTACGTTAGTATTGTTACTGTTCGCTCTGTGCCAGTAACGTTAATATAAACAAAAATTAATGTAAAAAATAGAAAAACAGGGTTGCTTTTTCACAATAGGGCGGTTACAATAACAATGCAAATGAAACAAGACTGTTTTTATCATAAAAGAACAGTGTAAGTTTTGAGCGTTCAGGAAATCAGTTCACAGAAAGAATGAAGTTTTTCTGAACGAAAAATATAGAGAAAAGGCAGGTGGAACAGAATGGATAATTGCGATTCTCATGGGCGAAGTAGTAGCACAGGATCTGAAATAAAAAGAGTATATGAGTATTGCAGACATTCTTCTGTTCTGCTGTAGTCATATATTACACATCTTTTTTCGATTTCTTATCCTGTATTTATGAAATTCCCCGAATCATGCAATTACATATTTGAACAGTGAATAATCAGTAAGTAATACATTGGAAGTGCTTACTGTTTTATTGTGCTGGAAAGTGCATAAGGAAAGTGGCAGTAACGACAGACTGCTTTCTTTTGGTGCGCAATTTATGTACAAAAACGGAGGAAAAAATGATGGAGAAAAGAGTACAGGATTATTCCAAAGAAATTCTCAAAATCATCCGCAGCAATACCTCTCCGGCTGTTATGGCAGGAAGACTGCAGGATTATCATGAGAATGACCTGGCAGATGTACTGCCAATGCTGACTGTACAGGAAAGGTGCAAACTGTACCGTATTCTGGATACAGATGTGCTCTCTGATATTTTTGAGTACACAGAAGAAGAGAACGCAGCAGAGTATCTGAACGAAATGGATGTAAAAAAGGCGGCAGCCATTTTATCCAGAATGGAGACAGATGCCCTGGCAGATGTATTAAATAAACTTGAAAAAGCAAAAAAGAAAATACTGATCGATCTGTTAGAACCTGAGGTTCGGCGTGATGTGGAGATGATCGCATCTTTTGATGAGGATGAGATCGGAAGCCGCATGACTACAAATTTTATTGTGATCACAGATAAGCTCACCGTAAAGCAGGCGATGAGCAGTCTGATTTCACAGGCAGCGAAGAACGATAATATTTCTACGATTTTCGTAGTAACAGAGCAGCAGAAATTCTACGGTGCGATCGATTTGAAAGAATTGATTATTGCCAGACAGGATGATCTGCTCGAGAATCTGGTCGTGACATCATATCCGTATGTGTATGCGGAGGAGAATATTGATGACTGTATTGAAGAACTGAAGGATTATTCAGAAGATTCTGTTCCGGTACTGGATAATGATAACCAGCTTCTGGGTGTTATCACATCTGCGAGCATCATTGATCTGGTTGATGACGAGATGGGAGATGACTATGCGAAGCTGGCTGGTCTGACTGCCGAAGAAGATTTAAAAGAACCTCTGAAAGAGAGTATGAAGAAACGTATGCCATGGCTGATCATTCTGTTAGGTCTTGGAATGGTCGTATCTTCTGTTGTAGGTCTCTTTGAGCAGGTAGTAACGGCACTTCCGATTGTGATGTGTTTCCAGTCCCTCATCCTGGACATGGCGGGAAATGTAGGTACACAGTCTCTGGCTGTAACGATCCGTGTGCTGATGGATGAATCACTTACAGGAAAACAGAAACTGGAACTTGTATGGAAAGAAATGCGAATCGGCTTGTGCAACGGCAGCCTTCTGGGATTTTTCTCTTTCGTATTGATTGGGTTGTATATTTATCTGTTTAAGGGAAAAACATTGCTGTTTTCTTACGCAGTGTCAGGCTGTATCGGTGTGGCACTTTTACTGGCAATGCTGATTTCCAGTGCAGTGGGAACCTGCATTCCGCTGTTTTTTAAGAAAATTAATATTGACCCGGCAGTAGCTTCCGGTCCGCTGATTACAACGGTGAACGACCTGGTTGCGGTAATCACATACTATGGTCTCAGCTGGATTTTTTTACTGGAAATGTTGCATCTGGCGGGATAATAAAACTGTAAAAAATGGGCTGTCTATTTCCCGACAGCTCATTTTTATGTACGTCTGGAAGCGTACAATTGTAATCTCTTAAATAAATTTTGGCTTTAAGAGAGTTGCTTCAGAAATAATCTGAAGTGAAGTCTCAGTTTAGTTTTATGCAGAGGCTTTGGAAAGTTTCTGCTTCTTAAATGTCTGGATTCCTTCAGCTACAAGGAAGAGAGCCAGAATAGCCATAGCTGCCGCAAAGATAAGCTGGAACCAGTCACCCCAGAGAGCCTGTCCTGCACCGATTATAACGATCTTATTTTTTACAGTGATAAGCAGGCAGCAGAGTGTTGCTGCAAGCATAAATACCATTGGGACATAGAACATTTTATTGTTCTTTCCTGCCTGGCCAAGCCATGCGCAGACGGCCATGAGAGCGATACCTGCTGCAAATGCTGCCGGAGGACCACCGAAAGCTCCGCCTGTATATTTATCAAATACCATACCAACTGCGATCAGAGCTACGATACCAAGTGCAGATTCAATCAGCATGGAACCGTAGGCGATAGGTTTTGCATTTTTTTATATTATCTAAATTAATAGGGTTTTTATGAATGATGAATGAAGGGATTGTTTTATGAAAATAATTGGAATTGATATTGGAACAACAACAATCAGCGGTGTTGTTCTGGAGAATAAAGTAGAAGGTCAAATAACAACTAAAGCAGAAGAAAAATTGGCAATTGTTGAGGCAAAGACTATAGAAAATGGCTGTTTTATCCCAACAGAACACGAATGGGAACGAATACAGGATGCAGAACAGATAATAAAAAAGGCTCAGAATTTAACAGACTATTTTTTAGATAAATATCAGGATGTCGAGAGAATCGGACTTACCGGGCAGATGCATGGAATTGTGTACATTGATAAGAATGGAAAATGTGTCAGTCCGTTGTATACATGGCAGGATGAACGAGGGAATCTTTATAGCGAAAATGGAGATTCTTGTGGTGAAAAAGAAAATGCTTATGATGAAATCGGAGAAGAGAAAATAAATGAAGTTAAAATAAAGAAAACCAAAGGAATATCTCTGATAGAGGAAATCCAACAAAAGTGTAAGTTAAAAACAGCATCTGGATATGGGCTGGTTACGCACATTTACAATATGAGACATAGCTTGATTCCGAAATCAGCGACAAGTTTCTGTACGATTATGGATTATCTTGGAATGTGCCTGACAGGACGACAAGTACCGCTTGTGCATGTCAGCAACGCTGCAAGCTTCGGCTTCTTTAACGGACGTAAGATGTGTTTTGAAACAGAAAAACTAAATGAAATGGGAATTGAAGAAAAGTGGCTGCCAGAGATTTGCACTGATGTGAAAAAACTGGGTACATATCGAAACTGTACAGTGACAGCCGCAATAGGCGATAATCAGGCAAGCTTCCTCGGTTCAGTAGGAAATAAGAGTAATACCTTACTTGTAAACATGGGAACAGGTGGACAGATTTCCATTCTTTCTGATTGGTATTTTGAAAAAGATGGAATCGAAGCAAGACCTTTTCTGAATAGAAAATATCTGCTGGCTGGTGCGTCTTTATGTGGTGGAAAAGCATATGCGTTACTTGAAAACTTTTTCAGAAAATTTGTAAAAGAAGCAACAGGGCAGGATAAGCCATTATACAAAATAATGGAAACAATGGCGGAAAAAGGAAAAGAATTTGATGCCAGACAGCTAGAGAACAGAAGACTTAAAATAGAAACCACATTCGATGGCACAAGAGTCAGCCCGGAACTTGGCGGCAGTATTACGAATCTGTTCTCTGATAACTTCACACCGGAAAGCTTCACCTATGGAGTTCTGGAGGGAATGAGCAGAGAACTTTACAATATGTATCAGACCATTCACAACGGAACTGATATCGAAGTAAAACATATAACAGGCTCAGGAAACGGCCTCAGAAAAAATAAAGTACTCTGTGAAATTGTTGAGGAAATGTTTGGAGCAGAACTTGTTCTAGCGGAATACGAAGAGGAAGCGGCAGTGGGTGCTGCAATAAGTGGAAGTATCAGCAATGTTAACACTTGTAAAAATTGCTAATAAATCAAAGGAGAAATTCCATGAATAAGAAAAAACTTGCATTTATCTGTGTTCACAATTCCTGCCGAAGCCAGATTGCAGAAGCACTTGGGAAAAAACTTGCAGGAGATGTGTTTGAATGCTATTCCGCAGGAACGGAAACAAAGCCCCAGATCAATCAGGATGCGGTGCGCCTGATGAAAGAACTGTACGATATTGATATGGAACAGACACAGTACAGTAAAACATTTGACAAGATACCTGTTCCGGATATTGCTGTCTCGATGGGCTGTGATGTAGGGTGCCCGTATATCGGCAGAGCTTTCGATGAAAATTGGGGACTGCAGGATCCGACAGGTCAGAGTGATGAAGTATTCATCAGCGTAATGCGAGAGATTGAGCGAAATATTATCCGACTTGTGGATAAAGAAAAATAATAAAACGTAGTGTATAGGAAAACTTTGGCAGATATGAGGAAAGAAATATGAGAAAAGAATCCAACTATGGGATTATGAAACATCAAATGCAAGATGTATTTGCACAAGGAAATCTTGCACTGGTAGCAGAAAAATGGAATCTTGATATAAATGATGAAGTTATTTATGTTCGTTTTATTGCAAGAGATTACACCATTAATGTAAAAAGCGGGCTTATCCTGCGTGCAGACAATGGCATCGAAGAAGATTACAATGAAGCAATGACACTGTATGATATTCTTTCTCGTGAGCCTGCAGTACTATTTGAAAAATTTGTTTCGATTGATTCCTTTAGGCGGTTTAAAAAGTACATCTGGAGGAAGTAGCATTTTTGACAGCGCAAAAGCTGCATTTGATCATCAGGAGACCAAGCTTGCACACGCATGCGAGAAGCTTGGGGATGTGCCCTTTGGTAAGTCGGATGTAGGATTGTTTGGAGGACTTTGCGGTTCACTCAACAATATTTTCGTTCATATGTCAGGGCAAAACATAGGAAATGACATGCGGAAGGATTGTTTTCGTAAAATAATGAGATTTTCATTCCCTCAGATGAACTATTTTGGAAGCGGTTCTCTTGTGACGCGGGTGACAAATGATATTACACAGGTACAAAATTTCGTATCGCAGTTTGTCAGAGGAATGATTAGAACAATGATGCTTACATTCGGAAGTATATTCTGCATGTGGCGCCTGAATTCCAGATTTGGGCTGATTGTGTTGTGTGCGTTTCCTTTTCTTGTAGGTACGCTTATCATATGTCTGTGTAAGGCAAATCCTTTGTTTCGCAACTACAGGGAAAGTTGGATGATATCAATGCAATCATGCAGGAGGATATTTCAGGTATTAGAATTATTAAGGCATGTGTGCGTGAAATATATGAGAAGGCACGTTTTGGAAAAGCCAATGACGAACTTATAAAGACACAGTTGCAGACCCTTGTGATTTTTGCGTTCATGAACCCAATTGTGAATGCAATCATGTATATTCTCAGATACCATACGCAGTAATCTGAAATATGGCAACGAAAGTGCTACGGAGGCTCAACTGGAAAAGGCTGTAGAGATGAGTCGATGCCTGGATATGGTAAAACGTCTTCCGCAAGGATATGACACTGTATTATATGGCGCGGGAGATAATATCAGTCAGGGACAACGTCAGCTTTTTGCGATAGCCCGTGCATTTGTTGCGGATCCTAAGATACTGATTCTGGACGAGGCGACATCTAATGTAGATACACGCACAGAGAAAAAATTCAGATAGCTATGCAGGGGCGCACAAGTATTGTAATTGCCCACCGTCTGTCCACAATCAGAGATTCAGACATGATTGTTGTAATGGATCATGGTGAAATAGTCGAATGTGGAACACACGAAGAACTACTGGAGAGAAAGGGTAAATATCATGAACTTTATATGACACAATATGCCGGTTTCTCCATTTAGAATCTTGCGAAACCTATCCAAATCGACAAGATGCTGAAGATGATTAGAAAAGTACTGAAAGATTAAAAGAGAAAAATTGCAGGTGGACAAGTAATTTTTAATAAACCTTCCCATAGTCATAGTTTCTGATAAACTCAAGCACTTTTCTGACTGCCGGGGCCAAATCATGCATATCCCGGACACATGCGCCAATGACACGTTCTTCCGCTGGTGAGATGGGTAGCATTTTTACTTCATTTTCAAAACCATACATGGTCAGAAGCGGCATGATTGCAAAGCCAAATCCGGCTTTGACCATTTCAACCGTTGTTTTATCATCTACCACATGGCATACGGTGCGGACATCGAGATTCAGTTTGTCTATAATACGGCTGGCATCCGCATCGCAGGATTCACGCTGCATGATAAAGCGTACATCTGCAAGACTTTCAAGTGAAATTTCAGAATCAGATGCAGTTTTAGTCCCTTTGCGTAAAATGCACATCAGCGGATCAGCGAAAATCCGATAAAAAGGAAAATGCGGGTTCACTGTCTCAGACAGGAAACCGATGTCAACCACTCCGGTTTTCAGCCAATCAATGATATTTTCGTAAGACCCCTGATAGATTTCAAAAGTAATGTTGGGATATTGTGCCTTGAAGCCGTAGATCAGATCAGGCAGATATCTGCACATGGAATTAAAAATTCCAAGACGGACATGACCTTTCTCAAGACCATTCAAATCTGACAAATATTGAAACAGCATATCTTCTTTTTGGATTATGGAGGAAATCAGTGGCAAAATACTTTCACCAGTGGTGGTCAGAGTGACACCGCGTCGGTTTCGAATAAATAAAGTGCCCCCAAATTCCTGTTCCATCTGCTTTATAATATGGCTGATCGCGGGAGGTGTAACATTATGAAGCTCCGCTGCTTTTTGAAAGCTGTTGTATTGAACTATCGTAAGAAATACACGGTAATTGAAAGTGTCCATGACTTATCCCTTTCGCATTATAAGATGATATTAGAATCAAAAGCTTTTTACTCCTAACTTTTGACTCTGGTATTATAAGATAAAAAAAAATAAAGTATAAAATAAATAACTTTATATTTATTTATTACTATTTTAAGGTTATGATTGGTATACGTCAAGTTAAGTAATGAAATGGGGAAAAGTAAATGAAGAAAAAAAGTAGTTTTACAGGGCAGCTCGGATTTGTTTTTGCGGCGGCCGGGAGTGCAGTTGGAGTGGGCAATCTCTGGAGATTTCCTTTTCTGGCAGCAAAGGATGGCGGCGGTGTTTTTCTGCTGATTTATCTGGTGTTGATTTTTACGGTCGGCTTTGTGCTGTTGACCACCGATATCGCCATTGGACGCAGAACTGGTAAGAGTGCGATTTATGCCTATGAAAGTATGAATCGGAAATGGAAATTTCTTGGTGTGATCACCTTCTTTGTACCTGTTCTGATTATGACATACTATGCCGTAATCGGCGGCTGGATACTCAAATATATCTTGCTGTTTGCAACCGGAAATGTGGAAACAGCAGCACAGGACAACTGTTTCACATCATTTATCACAGAACCTGGTTCTGTGTGGTATGGATTAATTTTTATGTTGATTACGTCCTTTATTGTATATAACGGTGTGGAAAAAGGAATTGAACGTGTGTCCAAAACTATGATGCCGATACTGTTAGTGATTGTGGTTGGAATCGCTATTTACTCCCTGACACTAAAAAGTACAGCGGATGATGGAAGTATCCGAACAGGTATGCAGGGATTAAAGGTCTATCTGACTCCGAATTGGTCTGGCATGACGGTATCAAGATTTCTGCAGATTGCATTGGATGCGATGAGCCAGTTGTTCTTCTCATTGAGCGTATCAATGGGAATTATGATTACTTATGGTTCTTATGTAAAACCGGAGGTTGATCTGGGAAAATCCGTATCAATGATCGAAGTTATGGATACTGGTGTTGCACTTCTGGCGGGAGTTATGATTATTCCGGCGGTCTATGTATTTTTTGGCGTGGACGGTATGGCAGCAGGGCCTGGACTGATGTTCATTTCTCTGCCGAAGGTATTCTATCGAATGGGTGTTGCGGGAAGAATCATAGGTCTTCTTTTCTTTGTCCTTGCAGCTTTTGCGGCACTGACTTCCTGTATTTCGGTTCTGGAATCCATTACCGCTAACTGTATGGAGATTTTCCATACAGAACGTAAAAAAACAACGGGAGTTCTGTCCATTATTTATCTGGTTGCAACTGCTGTTATTGCACTGGGTTATAGCGTTTTCTATGTTGAGGTTATGCTGCCAAACGGAAGCACCGGACAGCTGCTGGATATTATGGACTACATCAGCAACAGTTTTATGATGCCTTTCATTGCACTGTTGTCGGCTATTTTTATCGGCTGGGTTATGAAACCAAACTGGATCGTGGAA
>NZ_JBWLUT010000052.1:0-12788 GCF_056504575.1 Blautia sp. CGZ-1-C1 | reverse complement strand
TCTGGATCAGTATAAATCGTATGCGGAAACCATATTCTTCCCTCTTTCGCCCAAAAGCTTTTGAATGTATCAAGGTGCACCTCTGCATTATCATAATATTTGTAAATCTTCTTTCCGGAAGTAGTCTCGCCTGTTTCCTGACTGTTCTGGCGAAGTTTCAGGTATTCAAACTTGCCATCCCTATTCATCCATCCGAATCGGTCATTCTGAAGGCACAGGTCTTTTATAACATTAACTGCATTTATCTCATTCGCATTGTTTGTATATGGCACATAAGCATCATCCCAGTGCAGCTTTGTAGATACCTGTTCAATGCCTAAGAATTTAAACAACATATCGCGGAACTGTTTCTGTGTAAGTTTTTTCTTCTTATCAGCAATCTGGCTTTTGTACCATCTTGCAATATCTGTGTTTCTGAGATCATACAGATAATCGTAGGCTACAATCTTCCTTGTCGAATAGATAGAAGTCCTCTCTGCACTTGCAATCCTGCCTGTGAATACCTTTATCTTTGTTTTATTGCATTCCAGATACACCTCAATCCTTCCTGACGGATATGAGTCTTCATCGGTTCCCCAGAACTGTTTATGACCTGTTTCAAACGACACTTGATTTGAGATGCAACCGCCGAATATAAAATACTGCTCAGAACAGATGGACTCCTGAAGAACAAAAGTATTCGCTTTTATACCGCCATTTTCATGAGTCAGATCCTCAAACTCTCCATCTATCCAGTGTACTGTCACGTAGACTGGCTCTGTATTTTCCTCAGTTTCTCCTATATTGCTGTCAAATGGATTTTTGCCATCGTTTGTTACTTTAATTTGAAAGCTGTCGGAACCAACAAATCTGGTAATGCCGTCAGAAGTCATGTTATAAAATACTGTTATGGTCTTCGACCCTGCTTTTGAACTGTCAAAACCAGATATTGTATAGTCTGTAATTTCTTTTTCACTTCCATCATTCCTTACTTCCACAACAGTTAGCCCTGATGGGTCGAATGTTTCTCCAATTTTATAATAAATCTTGTTTGGATAATGCGAAATTCGGATTCCTTTCAATTCATACACTGTTACTTTGAATGTGGCTGTATAATTTTTATGCGTTACGGAAATTTCTTTCTCGCCAGCAGAAGAACTATCAAGTTTTGATACACTATAATCTGTCAGCTTCCTTGATGTTCCGTCTGTGTATTTGGATATCACTTCGAGACCGGACGCATCGAGACTGTCGTTTGTGTAATATTCTGTCTTTATCGGCGTTTTAGAGACTTCTATCCCAGATACACCAATTACCATGATTGTAAATGTAGTCGTAAACTTATTATAAGTTACTGTTATTGTCTTCTCTCCACCAGATGACATATCTGGACTTGAAAGAGGATAGCCGCAATTTCTTCTTTAATCCCATCCGTGTATACCTGAGATACAATTATTCCACTGGATAAAAATTCGTCATCTTCATAGTATCTCGTTTTTGTCGGAAGACTTGTTACTTCGATTTTGGCTACATCTACAACCATAATGTCAAATGGGTCGTGAAGCTCTCGAATGTTACCGTTATACTTTTACTACCGTACGATGTCATATCTGGGGATGACAAGGTATATTTTTAATCACTCCTGAACTACCATCATCATAGACAACATTAATGATAAGCCCAGAAGATTTAAACGTTTCATTAATCATATACCTAGTTTTATCGGGCAATTGCGCTACTTTGATTCCAACAAGTGATGCAAAATTATATGGTCTATAAGAAATATTCCAATCAAGTCCAGACTCGTCCTGGTGTATGAACGACACCTGTACTGGATTTTCCGGCGTAGCTCCGTTCAATGACAAGTTTGTAGTCTTGCCGTTGCTAGTTAAGCTAGATGTTCCGGCATAGGTGCTTGTAGATGCAGGAGACTGGATTACGTTCAGGTACATATCGCCATTGTTAAATAAGAATAATTCATATTTTATCTGGCTTTCATGTGCTTCAGGGGCTGCAAAATATGTATATCCTTCTACTCGTATTTTAAGAAGTTTTATACCACCGTCTAATGCAGTTTCCATCCTGTAAATATTGCGTAACTCCATCACTAAAAATAAGCTGTGACCTGGGAACCCCAAATCCAATCCAGTTTGTTACCGTTAACATAGAGTTTATCTGCGATCACATTGTTGAATCTAAACCAGCTAACGCCATCCAGTATATCTGTCCCATCATCCTGTCCGGAGTTCTCTATTAGTTGCATCCCAGTTAAAGTATTAACGACCTCAGAAAGTTTATACGTTGTTACATCAACGTTGAATGTATCACTTTTATCACCTATAAATACTTTTACAGTTTTTGTCCCAGTCGAACTGAAATCATAACTTAATTCATACAAATCTGTTTCCTGTACAGTTCCATCTTCAAGGGTTATCTGTACAGTTAAATCTGCTTTGGAGATCGTTTCTCCGACATGATAAGTTTTTGATGGATAGTTGACTATTTCAATCTTTAAAATATTATTGATTGCTTCAAATTGGATATTGTTGCTATTTGCATAAGTCTCTGCTGTTGAACCAACATATCCGCGAATTGTCTTTACATAAATCGAGTATTCGCCAATCAGAACAGTTCTGCTCAGAATGGTTAATACTGCGTTTTTATTGTCGATTATGGTTCCTGTTATTTCTTTCAATGACGATGGCAATGTTAATTCTGTCAATCCGCTACAGTTATAGAAACATCCACCTTGCAATGTTTCCAGTCCCTCTGGAAGTAATAATGTTGTAATTAGTGAGCAACCGGAAAAGCAGCTTTGCCCTATTGTCTTTAATGTAGATGGAAGTGACACTTCTGTAACATTTGACATGCCATAAAAGCAAGCTCCAATTAATCCAGTAATACCTTCTTGGACTACGATTTTTTTGACTTGACTAGAGTGATCTCCTTTTCCGTCAAAAATTCCACCGCCAAAATAACTTGGGGTGTCTATATCTTTTGTATCGCCCGTTCCCGAAACCGTTAATAGACCAGTAATCAGGTTAAGCGAAGCTATGGCATCTGTTTCTACATTTGCCCCAATATTTGCAGTAACCGTATCGGATACGTGTACTGTGTATGTGGTGCTTAATCCTCTTACAGTCGCTGTGATAACCTGTTCTCCGGCAATCGTGTTATCAAATCCAGAATATATTAATTCATAAACACTCTCTTCTTCTCCATCATCGTATGTAATAATGCCGTTAGCACTTTCAAAATCATCACCTATATAGTATTCGGTCTTGGCACCATCAATGGTTAACGTAGCGGTAGCTGCGACATATATACTTTTTGTTGTGGCTGCTCCTTTATATGAAATCGTCAGTTCCTTTGTGCCGGGAGTAGCGCTGTCAAATCCAGAAACATCAAATCCAGAAGTCAATGTTTCATTCTTTCCACTATCCCATACTGCCGTTACGGAATATATCTCTAGTGTTTCATTTAGAAGATAATGATCGCGAAGATTGAACTTTGTAAGTTCTAAGACTGTATCCTCTTTTACAGTGATTTCAACAGGCACGCTATAAGTTTTATATGATAATTTTACAGTTTTTGTTCCAACTGTAGATACATCAACATCGGGAAATGTAAAATTACTTACTGCATTCGTGTTTCCTGATGAGTCATAGGATTCTACCGACAATTCCGACCAATCTAATGCGTTTGGGACGTATACTGCTGCAGGGTTTGTCTTAATTCTTACCCCTGCTTCTTTTATCGGTGTGTATTTCGAGCGGATTACTTTTGGCTTTATTCCAGCATTGCTAATAAGTCTACTGATAGGATATTTTTTAAAATCGCTATGGTATTCTGCTAACACAATATCTGTGGTCTTTCCATTTGTGACTTCACAATCTCCAAATAGCGTATTGTATTCATTCTTCGCACTTTTAATTATATATACAAATATATTCCCGTCATCAAATAGAAAAACTTCGTATTCATATGCGTATTTGTCATAATAATGATTATATATTCCTTTTAACTTCAATTTCAGGAATTTAGCTCCTGTGTCAAGAACTCCTTCTTGCCTATATACGTCATTTATGTTGTTCGCCGCTTTAGCCCAGAACATCTTTAAGTGTTCCACATCTGCCCCGAATCCAATATATCCTTTACCGTTTATATAAAGTTTATTCACAGCATTTCCGGCGTAATGATACCAAGACGCTCCTTCTATTTCCAAAGTCTTTTCCTGCACAACATATTCATTGACTTTAGTCATCCCATCCGCTTTATTTAGTAATGATTCAAACGTGTATGTTGCCATATCTGTCCTCCCATATATAAAATAAAGAGCACATGAGCTGTGACACCCATGCACTCTGGTTTAATACTCTATCAGTGCGATCCTGATGCTTGCATAAAAGATCATGTTTCTTTTCTTATCGATCTCGTTTACTGTGAAGTCTATATCCGGGATGTATACTTCTGCATCTTCGTAAGTGTTTGTCTCGTCATTCCAGTAAGTGATCTTCCCTTTTCGCTCTGCTTTATTTGTAATCGCATTGTTTATGATATTCTGGCACTGGATTTTTTCTTCGAGTGTCAGATCGTCTACTGTCTCGAACTCAATTTTTGTACGGTTGTGGTCCATTACATCCCTGTGCAGATATCCTTTTGTATCTGACCAGGGGTCGTTTTCAAGTCTCTGATTTGGTGTACTCTTCCAGCCACCTTTCTTGATGTATTCATGCGGGAAAACCTGTCCTCCGAACTTTAGCAGCCAGCCGCCGAAATTCGCAGCGGATCCTGAGCTAAACTCGCTCATATATTCACCTACCCTTCAAAGATTCCGAAGCCTGTCCGGTTCCTGTATTGTCCATTCTGATCGCGAAGCCAGCGGATGAATTCATTTCCGTCAATATTCAGTACAATGTACTGAGGAGAACTTCCGCCATTGTTTCCAGATTCCCTCAGAGCATCCATCATTGCCTGCTTCATAGTCGAAAGAGGAGATACAACTTCTGTCTCACGCTTGTTATCACCGAGGATTGCTGCAAACTCTCCGGCATTTCGTGGCACAACTGTACCTTTTGCCAAGTATGGAATCTGCGGTGCTGTCATGGTCGGGATTGTAAATCCCCAGGTGCTTCCTCCAATCTTCGGTACCCAGTTCGGAACCTTTATCTTCAAATGGTTTAAAACTCCAATAGCTGTATTGACGCCCGAGATAATTCCACGAATCATTCCATTAATCAGTGCAATAACCCCATTGATAGGCACTTTCGCAATTCCTACCAGTGCTTCGAACACGCCTTTGAAGATATTCTTTACGCCTTCCCACGCACGTTTCCAGTCACCTGTAAATACACCAACAATAAAATCGATCACGCCGCCAAGGGCTTTCAGTATTCCAGCAACTACTTCGCTTACCGAATCAAACAATTCCAGAAATACATTGCCAATAATACTAAGAGCACTTGCTATTTGCGGAGCCACATTGCCAATAATGAACTTAACCAATGGTACTAATACGTTTTCCCATAGAACTTTCAGTGCATCTACGATTTTTCCGATAAGTTCGATTGCATTATGTACAGCATCACCTACAGGTCCTGCCATGATCTCACTAATCTTAGCTGCCAGTTGGTCTAATACAGGCACTATGTAGCTGTTATAGGCATTTAAAAATACTGTGAGTATTTCAGATAGCCCGTTAGCAAGAGAATCGAAAAAAGGCTTGATATGAGCATCATACATAGTGATAAGTTCATCCATAGCAATCTGCCACGCATCTGCGATAGCCGTAATTACTGTCTCTATTGGCTGTAATGTATTCTCAATAGTCTGTTTAATCAGTTCGGCATTCTCCTGTAATGGAACCAGGAGCAGGTTGATAGAATCTCTAAGCATCTGCCCGGCCAACGTCAATGCCGTCATAACGGTATCTGATATGATCTGTATCACACTTCCTATGATGTTCTGCGTGGTCTGTCCGCCAAACACAGAGAATATATCTGCAAAAACTGCCGATAAATCACCTATTTCATCTGCGATTTCTCCAGCGACATCAAACATCTTGATGATAAATTTCTTGATTCGGTCAACATTCTTTGACAGATAAGATTCTATTCCCCCAACAAGTGCAGCTGCCAGGGTAAGTCCAACCTTTGCTATTGAACCGGTTATCTTTCCGAGATTCTTAACTACCTTTTTTGCAAACTCCGAAGCAGCTTTCTTGACATCAGGATCCGTAAAAATATCTGTCAGATACTTCTTGATATTCCCAAGATCACTGATTAGTTCATTCAGCATCGGTTTGTAGTCTCCAAGTCCCTCAAAGAACCCGCCCTTGAAGATGTCTCCAAGTTCTTTTAGCTTTTTCGCCAGTTTTCCTACTGCGCTGGTTGCCTTATCTGCTTCATCTGACACATCGGCAAGCTTTCCGTAGTCCACATTGCCAATATCCCCGATTCCTATATCTGCTATAGCCGGAGTCTTTGTTGAGTCGGACGTGTCTGAGTTATCCTTGCCTATGACATTCAATTCATCAAACGATGCAATGTTCTTCTTCAGTGCCTTATTCTGCTTTTTCAGTGCCCCTGTGCTGTCCTTCGTGGAATCTGTTACATTCTGCGTAGCATCAGCCAGACTATCAGCTCCATCAGCAGCGCTGCCATAAGCATCTTCTGTGGCTGACAGATCAGTTCCAGTAAGTCCCGCTCCACTGGCTCCCGTCTGCCCGGATGATTTGTTTCCGGTTATCAGTTCCGTAAAGGACTTAAAAACATTTGCAACCGTGGCAAGTTTTGTCAATAAGAGATTTATCACTTTTATGACCGGAGTGAAGATGTTAATCAGTCCTTGTCCGACTGTAGCTTTCAGGGACTGGATCTGCAGTTGCATCACCCTGACCTGGTTCGCCCAAGATCCGGACGTTCGTGCGAAGTCTCCAGAAGCATCCGATAACTGACTTGTTACAAATTTCAGTCGCAGCGCAACCTTCTCCTGCTCTGTCATGGCAGATGTGGTCTTTCCGAAACCATTTGCCAGTGCGAACTGATCGAGGGCCGTCTGGGTCATTACAACACCGAGGTCCTTCAAAGATTCCGTTTCACCAGTAAAGACGCTCTTCAACTTTGTGAATGCTTCTCCCTGATCCAGATTATAGAAAGATGCAACATCACCTGTGAGCTGAGTCAGCTGAGTAGACATATTGTACGCCTGCTCCTCTGAGAATCCGAAGGCTTTTGCCATAGCTCCAAAAGTACCGGTGTACTGCTTCGCCATTGTTTCGGAGAGTCCGGCAGATGTCATGGCACTTTTAGCAAATTCGTTGACCTTATCTGACATGGTTGTAAATGTAACATCTACAACGTTCTGGACTTCTGCCAGATCAGAGCCAAGTTCTATACACTCCTTGCCAAATTGTGCAAGTTTTCCAATCGCCAGTGCTGTGCCAACGAGTGTGCCAATCTTCTTTATCGTGCTTCCAAGTTTATTGAAAGACCCTTCCATTCGGGAAGCGCTATTTCTGACTGTTCTTTCAGCTTCTGGCATTCCATTTCGGATTCCTGAAGTATCAAGTCTCGTATCAATTACGACTGTACCGTCTGCTGCCACATCATCCACCTCCTAGCCGGTTGAGTTTTTCATTCAGTGCGTCTTTATATGCCTGTTCTTCATCTGAAAGTTGTGTTCTTATATCGATAATCTTCTTGTTATCGTAATAAAACTTTTTCTCCCACTTCTCAAGTCTTTCACCATGCGCTTTCTTTGAACGAATGCCAAGTACTGTATTAAATAAGCATTCGCCCGCCTCCATAAAATAGCTAAAAAACGTCCACCAATGCATGTATGGTACTGCTCTAACCTCCGTGTTTGCTACTTTGTTTACCGCAGGTATGATCATTTCTCCGTCCTGCCCCCAGTCCATCAGACGTGGTTTAGGTTTTCCCGGGTCATCGTCCGTCTGTCCGCAGTCAATAAATTCACAAGCCTTCCTGCAGGCTTCTTCCACATGCTCCGGTGGGATATTCTCCCAGTTTTCGTAAAGAATCTTTAGCATTACTAATCTTTTTCCATATGCGTTCAGATTTGGGTCATTCTGTGCGATCAGAATGTCTATGATTGCGCGAAAATCCGTCCTGATAGAAAAAGACACCCCGCCGATATTCAGCGAGGTGGGTAATTCATAGGCATTCATTTTGTATACTTCTCCGTATATTTATCAACTTCTGCCTGCATTTTCTTTCTTCTCTTTTCAATTTCCGGTGCGATCGCATCAGCTACCTTGTCCAGAACGATATTTGCAAACATCTGCCCGTTTCCAAATACCGTAGTTGCTGTGATCGGTTCCCTGAAAAGGTCTTTTGATGCTTCATAGCCGAGCAGATAGTTGATCTTATCCTGAATCAGTTCATTCAATTTTGCTGCTTCTTTTGCAGATGCAACATTTTTAACCGTTTCTTCCATCTTCTCAAAAAACGCAGAAACTTCTTCTGCTCTGGCAGCAATATTTACATCTGTTGGATTCAGCCTGAATGATGCAAAGATTTCATTCTGATTATTCGTAAATGTAAATGTGAGGATTCCATCATCAATCTTCGTGTTAATTGTTTTCGACATCTAAGTTCTCCTTTCAGACGCTAGGCGTAAATGTTGCTGTAGCGAGGTCGAAGGTACCTTTTGTACGCTTTCCAACATAATTTACACTGAACGGGATCTGATATCCGGATGTATCACCGCCGTAAGATGTCGGCACAATATAGCAGGCCTGCTGGTACGCTTCATACTTGCCGTCTGTAGTCTCTTTCCACAGATGAGCTTCTACAGCATTCGTTTTAAGATTATCGTCCTTTAATCTCTCATCAATGATCGTCTGTAACTTATCAGACAGCGTTGATTCTGTGTCTGCATAATACGGGTCCGCATCCGAAGATACCTCATATCCGTTATGCTTAAATGTAGATTCTCCATTGATGTTCTTAGAGGTCTCTGTATCTGGATTAAGTTCAACATTGTACTCTTCCAGATCTTTCCCTAACCGTTCATACTTTGGTGTTTCTCCTTTGCACAGAGAACCCGCATCAATGAAATGTGCCATATATTTACGGTCAATTCTTCCTGTAACTGCTCCCATAAAATGTTCCTTTCTGTCTGTATTCCAGACCATTATTCATTTTCTGTATAAATAATTCTTACCTGTATCATGTAACGTGCCAGTCCTGCCTCATAATTAACTCCTGACAGGTTCGGCATGTTCTGAAGGTTCTCCATCTTCTCAATCGTGCAGTTCTTTCCGAAATCCGGATATTCTTTCTTTTCGTTCTGCTCTTCCAGCCACTCCATGAATGTCTGGGCGAAATTCATCGCTTCCAGATTCAGGTCATCTGATTCGGAAGAATATTCCTTTACGATAATGATCGAGAATCCATATTCTTTTAGTGCATCACCGGTTATGTATTTCTTTCTGACCTTATCTGAATAATTTGTGATCAGAGATATACCGTTCGGTGATTCCGGTGAAAAGTTAAAATTAAGCATACTCCCTGCCAGCTCTTTCACTTTCGGTACGAAGTATGCTTTTACTGCATCATGTTTACTCATATTTACCTGCTCCTCAAGTATTCCTCATAGGATCTTGTAAGATCATCTTTCCTTGCCGTCATCATTGCTTTGTCCCAGTGATCTGTTGCAAGAGGATGCCTGAACTTGCTATATTTAAGTTTTCCTCCCGTCGGGGTCTTATGTGGAGGGGAATAGAATCCCATGATTTCTCCTCCGTCCATAAGCGGGTAGTTCGGACCATATACCTCACCGATATACTGATAATGCGCATATGGGCTGTTATATGTTACATGTCCACAATTCTCATCTGCTGTGATATCTATGTTCTGTGAAAGTACCAGGTTATCTGCCGGTACATATGGATCCATAAAACGTACTGCGGAATTTGCAAGGAATAGCATTCCCTGTCTTCCCCCAGTCACTCTTCTCGCTATATTTGACGGAGAATTGTTCCAATTAAAGCGTGTTCTCATATTCAGCCTCCCAGTCTGTAATGTTTTCCAAGTGGGAAACTTGTGTTATCCGAAAAAGCCGTTACCTTAAAGGCATTCGGTTTATATCTGTTGAGAACCTGTGCTGCAGTCTGGCCGGACGTCCCCGTGATTTCTTCAGAGCATTCTCCCAGAATCACGATATCTCCCTGAAGTATAGAAATCGGTTCCTTGCAGCTTTCTTTCGGGATTCTGGCTACATATGTGTTCTGCACGTTCACTTTTGTTTCATTAAACCCCGTATTCACAACCATTTTCCAGAAGCAATTATGGAACACTGATTTTACCCAGTGTTCCTTATTATCCTTCATTGCCTTATGATACAAAGTGATCGTATGTACGTAATTCGGATTCATAACTGCATTCCTCTGTATAAGAGACCTGTGTTTCCAAGATACTTATAAATGATCTCTCTCTCCTTTTTGCTCTTTCCTTCCTCTGTATACGAAGACTGGGATAAGTCAAAGGTCCCTGATTCTCCGTCGTTCGAATAGGAGGAAAGGAGACCGCCTCCTTGTTCTGCTGCCTTCTGAGCCACTGTATCTGCCTGATACAGCAATTCTGCAAGCTCACAGGTGCAATCTTTCACATCTTCCGTGATAAGGTCAAAATCAGCTGCCAGGCGGCTCATGGTATACTGATTTAATACGCGTTCCGCCTGTTTCTCCCAGTAAGGGTATATCCCTTCCGGAATTACCGGAGATCTTCCTAACAGATACCCTGTTTCGTAATAGCTACGGTCTGCATACATTTACGTCACATCCTTATATCATTCATTTGCTTTTAATACAGAGAACGGGCATCTCTTTGTTTTATCTTTCTGGAGACTATTGATCGGATTCGGAATCTCCCAGCCAAGACGCATAACTGCTCTCAGAGCTACCATGTCATTCTGCATCAGGTTGTATGCGATAGAACCATCTTTATTCTGTACAACGCCCTCTGTAAAGAGTTTGAATGTGATGTCCTGGCGGATAGAATATACCAGCTGGGAGAAGTCTCCGGAGATCATCAGAGCTTTACTCTTATCGAAAGCACCATTATTTGGGAAGTTCATTGGACTTCCATCCAGGGAATAATTGGTTCCTGTCTGCATGTCGCTCTTGAACAGGGGATTTCCGGTTGTATCCTTTAATTCTCTCAGTTTTGCTCTCATAGAGATGTCTGCCATATGTCCATTTACGAAATATCCGCTGTTCTCTACTTTTGCAATCACGCCGTCTACTCCCATGATCTTGTCATAGAGGTTATCATCACTTCCGATTGTTACTACGGACTTCGCTGCATTCGCAGTAGTTACAACGTCATCTCTCCAGGAAGATGGTTTATCTGTGCCAAACAGGATAGCTCCATCAATCACTTTTCCAAACGCTTCAATGATTCTCGGTCTTACTTCGGCCCAGATATCATATTCTGAATCGTCCAGTACTGCTTCCGGTACCGGCACGATAACTGCGATTTCTTCTGCAGTGATAAACTTATTGCTCCATGCCTGCTTTGTAGTCTGTTTCTGACCTGTATCGCCATTTACGAAGTATGCGATTGGCAGCATATCAAGAACCGGCATTTTGTACTGTCTTGATGTCATATTTGCCATTCTTCGCCCTCTCTGGAGCACTGCTGACTGGGTAACTACTCCCTGGATGATCTCATTTGACTCCTGTACCGGAATCAGAGACTCAGCTCCGGTTCTGTCAATAATGTTTACGTCGTTATCAAAAAGTCTTAAATTCATTCTGTTTCTGTTCATGTTTCTCTCCTTATCTTCTCATTGCTGCACGGATCCGGTCATTGATTGACGCATTGACATTTCCTCCGGTGTTCTGATTATCAGCTCCCGTGGATGTGGAAACTCTGTATGCTCCTTTTCCGTAACGTGGATTTTCTTTCAGAAATTTATCTGCTGCCTTTATAAAATCAGTCTTGTCATCTACAAGCTTATTGACTTTAAAAAGAACATAATCCATATCTTCTGCCCTTACGCCTTTTTCTGACAGGATTTTTTCATTTTTATACTGCTGCAGTTCCTGCTTATATGTGTCTCTTTCTTTTGTGATTGCATCGACATCCGGCTGATTTGCTTTCTGTTTTGCTTTAAAATCCGCAATTGCAGTAGTGATCTGTTCCTCACTTAAGCCCTGCTGTCTGTAAAAGCTTGCCAAGGCTGCTCTTTCCGCCTTCTGTGCTCTGCTATTTGCAATCTCTTCCGCCTGTTCAAATGTGTACCCAGTGTTTCCGTTCTGGCCGCTGCTGCCAGTCCCACCATTTCCGTTCGGATTCCCAGTTCCGCTGTCTCCGCCAGTTCCTCCTTCATCGAAAATGTGTAAATTCATTAATTTATTTTTCATTGTTTTCCTCCATATTCCCAGAGCTTTTATCTGTCTTCATGTTTTGGACATAATAAAACCAGCCTTGTCGGACTGGTCAAACAAACTCTATGCAGTTATATTCCTGATTAATGGCTGTAAGCCCAAGAAACCAGGAGTCTATCAAAAGTTTTCCCCTGTCGTCCAGGTCTTTCCATTTTATCGTGGTCTTTCCGGAAGCTGTCTCTGCTCTGATCCGGTTGTCCGTCAGGTCTTCCAGGGAATTAATCAGATTACAGGTCAGAGCTGAAATGGCAGAACATACAATATCCTGTCCATTTACTGATCTGCACGCATGACCATTCATCTGTATTTCGGAAGAAGTTATTTTAACTATTATCATTTTTTGTTTCTCCTAGTGTTTTAACTTTTCAAGTTCCAGTATTCCAATCTCTGCTTT
>NZ_JBWLUT010000051.1:0-9274 GCF_056504575.1 Blautia sp. CGZ-1-C1 | reverse complement strand
GATAACGCACTTCCATACTATCATTCACAGTACCAGCCAGTTCACAGCGAAAAAAAATAAATGTTTTTAACCACATCTACAGGGGGTGTAGCAACTCTTAGTCTTTGGGAATTTGCGTTATGTCAGAAAAATTCACTGTCTGAGCGAAGCGAGTTTGAATTTTTCTGGCATGGTTTTAGCAAATTTCCAAAGGCTTAGAGTTCCTGCCCCCGCAGCCGTGGTTCAAAACATTTATTTTTCTTCGCGTCCCCTTTGAAATCATTAAAAAGCTGTCGCTTTCCAAATAAATGAAGAAAACGACAGCCTTTTCAAAAAAGTATTTGCAAGCCTATTTAATAGCACCCTCAACCATACCATTCATAATCTGCTTCTGAGCAAGCAGGAATACGATGATCATCGGAATCATTGCCAGGAGTGCTGCAGTAAGGATCAGATCCCACTGCTTAACATAAGAACCAACAAACGCCTGTACAGCAACCGGAAGAGTCTTAACCTTACCATTCTGTCCTAACATCAGAGAAGGAAGAAGGTAATCGTTCCAGATCCACATACCATTCAGAATAGTAACGGTAACAATAACCGGTTTCAGAAGCGGGAGGATAATACGGAAGAAAGTTCCCTCAGGAGAACATCCGTCAATCGCTGCTGCTTCTTCCAGTTCATACGGAATACCTTTGATAAAACCAGTTAAGATAAATACTGTCATGGCACCACCGAATCCACAGTATGCAAATACGATACCAGGGATAGACTGCAGCATGCTGATTCCAAGGAATTTACCTACATCACGGAATGTAGAAACCAGAGGAAGCATAACTACCTGGAAAGGAATTGTCATGGATGCGATAAATGTCATATAAATAACTGTAGACCATTTTGTCTTGTTACGGCAGATAACCCATGCAGCCATACCGCCAAATAAAGCAAGTAATACAAGGGAAACAACTGTAATGATCGCAGATGTTCCGAATGCACTCCAGAAACTGAAGTTAGAGTTGTTGACAACGTTTGAAATATTTGTCTTAAACTGTGCAAAGCTTGCACCCACAAAGCTTACAGGGTTTGCAACAATACCGTTTGCATTCTTAAATGTATTAATAAGTACCAGATAGAAAGGAGATAATATGTACGCTGCGATAACAATCGCAACAGCTGTAAGCACTACCTTTGGCGTTTTCTTCGTAACCATTACATTTCAACCTCCTTCTTATTGGAAATTCTAACCTGAATAATAGATACAGCAGCCAGGATAATGAAGAACAGAATAGCTTTCGCCTGACCAAGTGCATAATTGTTCTTGGAGATCGCTGTATTATAAATATTCAGAGCCAGCATCTGAGTACCGTTTGTCAGATAGTTTCCGAAGAAACTTGCAACAGAACCTGTACCATTTGTTAAAGCCATGTTAACATCGAACTGTTTGAATGCTGATGTTAAGGTAAGGAATGTACAAATTGTAATTGTAGCTGCGATCATCGGAATCTTAATCTTAAATAATGTTGTAACTGCATTTGCGCCATCGATCTGTGATGCTTCCAGTACATCTTTAGGTACCTGTGTCAGACCAGTTACATAGATCAGCATGATATAACCTGCATACTGCCAGATATAAACAACGATGATAGCCATCATAGCTGTGTTTGTCTTTGACAGAAGTGAAATATTATTTGTCATCTTGATCAGTACATTGTTAAATACGAACTGCCATACATAACCAAGTACGATACCGCCGATCAGGTTTGGCAGGAAGTAGGAAGCTCTGAAGAATGAGAGTCCCTTAATCTTAGAAGTACAGAGTAATGCGAGCATAAACGCTACTACATTTACCAGAACCATGTTCAGAACTACAAACAGAATTGTGATGATCAGTGACCAGAGGAAACTTGGTTCATTGAACATTGTCTTGTAGTTTGCAAATCCTACAAATCCTGTCATCTTGATTCCATTCCAGTCTGTAAAGGAATAAAACACACCAAGGCATAATGGAATAATGACTGTTACTACAAATGTAAATAACAATGGAAATACAAATATAAAGTTAACGATGCTTCTGTGATGTTTTAATGTCGGGAATAAATACATTCCCAGTAAAATGCCGATTGCACCAATGATCAGTGCCGGACCTCTCCAGCCTGCTCCACTTCCGGAAATATCCTGAATCAATGCTACAGCCAGCAAAATAATACCGGCAATCAGACATACCATGGAGATTACTTTTTTACTAGCACTGTTTGTATTCATTTTGCCTTCACCCTTCCTATTTCTTATTCAAAGCAAAAATGCTACTGTCAATTTCGTTCTAAGTAACACAAAAATCAATGCGTCTTAACCGTTTTTGCGTACCTGAATGGAGGTCTGCCCGGACCTTTACTCAGGTATGCAGCGCAATAAAAATGGGCGGCAACATAATCGCCGCCCAACAGATATCAGTTATTCATTCTGATTAGTTTGCGTATGCACTCTCAAGAACCTGCTGCATTGTCTTTACAAATCCAGCTTCATCAAGGCTTCCAGATGCATAGTCAGCAAATACCTGACCTGTATAGTTCTGTGCGATACCTTCTTTGAAACCTGGAATTGACCAGTGCCATGCGGATGTCTTTCCTGCATTCTGATAATCAGTAATTGTCTGAGCAAACGGATCATCGCCTACGATTGTGCAGGATTTGAATGGGCTTACGAATCCAGCTTCTTTTACGAGGACTTCCTGAGCTTCGTCTGTTGTCAGCCACTGAAGGAATGCTTCTGCTGCTTCTACATTACCATCTTTGTATACAGACCACCAGGATGGGGAGCTTGTAAGGATTGTATCCTGTCCGTCTTCGAATGCGTATGGGATCATACCAACTTCGAAGTTACCAGCTTCTTTGTAAGCGTCAGCGTCATCACCAACCATTGTTGCACCGATCCAGGATCCCTGTGTAACAAATGCATATTTACCGGATGAGAAGTTCAGGATCTGCTGATCGTATGTACCGGAAACAAGGAGAGCAGGATCTGAATACTGGTTCAGAAGACCTACAAAGTTAGCGAAATCTGTGAAACGGTCTTCGTCAAGTTTACCGCCATCATTGAGCATGTCAATGTAAGTAGTGTCTTCTCTGTCAAGACCTTCATCCAGATATGTACCAAATAAATGGTTACCGGTTGACCAGTAAAGGTTAACTGGCTCTGCTGCATAACCTACAACTGCTGTAAGTCCAAGTTCATCTTTCTTGGAATCGATTGTCTCAAATGCTTCTTTGATTGCATCCGGACTTGTTAATGTGGAAGGATCAATTCCTGCTTTGTCAAGGATGTCTTTGTTATATGCAAGACCGATTGCTTCTGTTGTATATGGGAAACCGATTGTACCCTGGCTCTCATCAACATAAGCTGCATCTGTATCAGAAGCCCATTTCTGATCGCTCATATCTACTAACATATCTGTCCAGTTAGCAAAGTCTGCTCCACTACCGTTTACGAAAATATCAGGCATGTTATCTGACTGATAGTATCCTTTCAGAGTACCCTGGATATCGATTCCGCCGCCCATGGATTCGATTTCTACTTTAGTTCCTGTTTCTTTCTCATACATTTCAGCTAATTTCTTCAACTGAGCGTCAACTTCGATCTTACCGTTTACGAGACGAATACTGTCACCGTCTGCTGCCTGTACGGATACTGCTGCCGGAACCATTGATGCGATCATAGATACTGCTAAAAGTGTTGCAAATACTTTTTTCTTCATTTTCGTCACCTCGTCATTTTTTTAACTGTTTCTTTTACCTTTTGCGCATAAGGTTTTTTGATATTTGTATAATACCACTTTGTTTCTGAAATAGCAAGACCTTTTTCGCATAAGTTTGAATTTTTTTATCTTTCTTTTTCGTCATTTGTTAAATATGCACAATTTCTTTTTTCTGTCTTATTACACAATGTCCAAAAAAGTGCTACTTTGAGGTCAAAAAAATGCATATTCATTGGAATGGGTACTTTTTTTCGCACACCTTTCTCCTGAACATGCATCTTTTGTCCTTATGTTTTCCTTTTTTCTCTATAAAAACCTGTCGTTGTACTTATTCCAGGAATCTCTTCCATATCTTTAATCGTAACCATTTTCTGTCCATATTTCCTTCAAAATTATTTCATCTGCTTTGTATTCGAAGAAATCAAAATCTGCGCATTTCTTGTGAAGCACACGATCTGCACAGGTGATACCTACCATTGTTCCTGTAAATTCACCATATTTACAGTATTCATCAGAAAATCTCGTAGTATCAAAGATTCTTCCGATCTTCTGATAGTTTTCACCATCATAGCTCCATTCAAACCAGGATTTACGTCCTTCGATATAGAGTCTCAGATAGATTGGCTTATCTTCTACCGGAATTCTCGTGTTGAGGAATTCTGTTTTTTCACCATTTTCCAAATGGATGATAGACAACGCACTCTGTCCCAGTGTTTCGCTGTAATATTTTCGCAGATTGATATAGTTCATATTGTCGTAATACAGGATCAAGCCTGCACTGTGCTGATGAACTTCCGGCACGAATTCCATCTTTGTAGTGATTCTTGCATAAACACTGGTAAGTTTTCTGGCAAGGATACTTACTTTATTCAGAGAGGTTCTGGATTCCTGTCCACGGAGTCTTACATATCCCTTGCGTGCTTTTACATCCGCAAATCTCTCCGGCATGATTCTTGGCGCATAGTAGAAATTGCCAAGTTCTTCTCCGTCAAAGTCATCGAAATCAGGAGTTTTCTCTACCGGGTACTCTGGAAGGGAACTTTCCGGCACCTCCATTTTTGCCAGATTGCTTCCGTCAGCCATACGAAGCCAGTTATCCTCTGTCCACATCATCTTCTGGATTGCTGTTTCTCTTCCGAGTGTGCAGCGGAGTTCCGGCACGAACGGTCTGGAGCAGAGATGAACCAGGTATACCTCACCGGTAGGAAGTTCTACATAGCTTCCATGTCCGGATTTCTGCAAAATGGAGTCCGGATTGTAATATTTCGGTTTCAGATGATCGGGATCCTGTCTCTCATAAGACTCTCCCGGTACACTGGTCACAATCGGATTCTTCGGATCTTTTTCATATGGTCCCCAGACATTTCCGGAGCGTCCCATTGTAACACAGTGATTGTATCCTGTGCCGCCTTCTGCGCACATAATGTAATAATATTCTCCACGTTTAGTCAGATGAGGAGCTTCGATGCAACCTCTGTCTGTGCCGCCTCTCCAGATTCGTTTCGGATATCCTACAATTTCTTTTTTGGCAGGATCATATTCTACCATGCAGATCGCGCCTGGTTTTTCGTATCCTTCTCTTGTCTCCCACTCCAGGGAAACAATGTATTTCTTTCCGTTTGTATCATGGAACATGGAAGCGTCAAAACCTGAGGAATGAAGATATACAGGCTCACTCCATGGACCTCTGATATCTTTTGCACAGATCATAAAGTTATCTACATCGAAATATCTGGCATTCATGGAATTCATCACTCCATAAACCACATAGAACATATCTTCTTCCTCGCAGTAAGTCAGGCATGGTGCCCAGATTCCTTTTGCACTCGGAAGTTTCTTCAGATCTACTTTTTCATCATCTGTCAGTACATGGGTATATAATTCCCAGTTCTTTAAATCTCTGGAATGATAAACCGGAATTCCCGGAAACCATTCAAAAGTAGAAACTGCAAGATAATAGTCATCCCCTTTTCTGCAAATACACGGATCAGGGTTAAAACCTGGAAGTATTGGATTTTGAATCATTTTGACTTTTTTTCTCCTTAAATTATTCTGTATCTTTACAATCACACGGATTGTTAAATCGTTACAGCATATTTTATCATAAAAACAGCATTTCCGATATCCTATCAATATCTGAAATGCTGTTTTTTTATTGCTGTCTGTTATTTCTTTAAATCGTGTTTTATAATACACGGAACACAAGTTTATGCTGTCTGTTCTTTTTTCTTATTTGTGACTGTAAGCAGGTGACTCTTGATTAATACAGGACGTACTGCATTGTAAATTACTGCTACCAGGATTACTGAAACAACTGCATTGAATAGTGTAGCGGCAGCACTCATTTTCGCCAGTGCTTCGGCAAGTTTCTGCGGCTGTCCCAAGATATACTGTTTGTAGAAATATCCTACGATCGGATCTGCGATTACATTGAATCCAAGTCCTGCAACAGAAGCAATCAGGCTCCATTTGAATACATATTTCTTATCTGTACTTTCATTGATCTTTGCGATTTTGTGTGCTACCAGTCCTGTGATAAGGCCGATACAGAACTTCAGGACAAATGTTTTCGGCGCACCAGTAATATAAACCGGGTCCATCAGGTCTGCGATTCCCATTCCGATGGCACCGGACAAACCGCCATATACACCGCCGATAAGCAGTGCTGCCAGTACGCAGAATGCATTTCCAATATGAATGGAGGTCGCATCTCCGCCGGGTACCGGAATCTTAATCTGCAAAAATGTGAAAGATACGTAGCATAACGCAGCCATTAACGCTGTCTCAGCCAGTTTTGTAATTGTGCTGTTCTGTGTGTTCATAATAATTTCCCCTCTCGTGTTGCTGTATCAATTTATGAAGGTATGATACACTTTGTTGATTTTTATTTCAATGACCAGTTTCTTCATTTTTTCAGAGGTCAGATAAAAAAATCCTCTGCTGCCATGCACATTCCGCATGGAAACAGAGGACTTTATCCTGTTCATACTATTCTCAGGCATCCGCATTGCCTAATCTATGACCTATATCTTAGATTCTTGCTACGCCAGATTTTCTTGCAGCTTCTGCTACTGATTTAGCTACTGCATCTTTTACACGTGGATCGAATGCTGCCGGAAGAATATATTCCGGATTTAATTCTTCGTCACTTACCAGACCTGCGATCGCGTATGCTGCTGCCACTTTCATCTCGTCGTTGACATCTGATGCTCTTGCATCCAGTACACCACGGAAAAGTCCAGGGAAGCAAAGTACATTATTTACCTGATTCGGGTAATCAGAACGTCCTGTAGAAACAACTGCTGCTCCTGCTGCTTTTGCTTCATCAGGGAAGATCTCAGGTACCGGGTTTGCACATGCAAAGATGATCGGATCTTTTGCCATTGTGCGGACCATATCCTGTGTCAGTGTCCCAGGTGCGGATACACCGATGAAGACATCTGCGCCTTTGATTACTTCTGCAAGAGTACCTTTCTCTTTGTTGAAGTTTGTAATCTTAGCCATTTCTTCTTTGATTGGGTTTAATCCTTCTCTGCCTTCGTAGATCGCACCTTTTCTGTCTGTCATGATAACATTCTTAAGTCCCATGGACATTAACAGTTTGATGATGGCGATACCTGCTGCACCTGCTCCTGAAGTAACGATCTTAACTTCATCAAGTTTCTTTCCTACAATTTTCAGTGCATTGATGACACCTGCAAGTGTGATAACAGCTGTTCCATGCTGATCGTCATGGAAAATCGGAATATCGCAACATTCTTTCAGTTTCTTTTCGATCTCAAAGCATCTTGGTGCGGAAATATCCTCAAGGTTGATTCCACCGAAAGATCCGGCCAGGAGACTTACAGTCTTAACGATCTCATCAACATCTTTGCTGCGAACGCAAAGCGGAATGGCATCTACACCACCGAATTCTTTAAAGAGCACACATTTACCTTCCATAACAGGCATACCTGCTTCCGGACCGATATCTCCAAGTCCCAGTACTGCAGTTCCGTCTGTGACAACAGCAACTGTGTTCCAGCGTCTTGTTAACTCGTAGCTCTTGTTTATATCTTTCTGAATTTCAAGACAAGGCTGAGCAACACCAGGTGTGTAAGCAAGGCTTAAGGCATCTTTGGAATCTACTTTGGCTCTTGATACAACCTCAATTTTACCTTTTAAATCATAATGCATTTTTAAAGATTCTTTTGCGTAATCCATTTTCGATTTGGCTCCCTTCTGCACTCTTTTTTTGAGACGCCTACATTGTAACATTTACTTTGCCAAGATGCCACTGTTTTTTTTATTTTAAATTGACTATTTTTTATCAAAGTTATAAAAACAGCATTCTCACATTTTTGTTTATGGGAATGCTGTTTCAGTTATTGGACTTTGTTATTTATTTTCATCAAAATGTACTTCCGCACTGGCAACTGCACGCTCGTCCAAGAGCTGCTTAAAGGTCTTAGTCTTTGCCTTTTCTTCGTAATCGTCGGACCAGTAGTAGCCTTTCAGTTCGTCCATGTATTCGATATAATCGCAGAGGTATACGTATACTGTGGAAATATCTCTGTCTGAAATGGCAACTGTGTTGGCAGTTCCTGTAAACTTTCCAAAACTCATAGGTTTTCCATCTGCATCCAGAATAACCGGGAAATAATCCGCGGTGTCACCACTTTCATTCATGGTAATCTCAAACGGTGTCTTAGTCAGAGATATGACTCCGTTTCCTTCGCTGTCTACAGCCTGAATCTCTTTTATTACTGTCTGTGCATCATTTTTTTCTACAGGAATTGTGAAGTCCCAGTCTCCGTCCACCCACCAGTTTTCATATTTATTTGGGTGTTTATTTACATCCGGATAAAGTTTTGTATACTTATTATACATTTCCTGGTCGATCAATCTTAATGTTTCCTGCTGTTCTTCTGTGAAATTCTCATAGTCGTCTTCGTTTAAACCTGCATCTGCCACTGCCTGGTCACGTTCATCTCTCAACTCCTGTGGAATCTCCGGTGTTGTAGTTTCTTCTTCAGGTAACATACCTACTATCTGAGGAAAACTTAATTCCATGGTAAACTGATCCGGAACTTTGATTTCTTTCAGATAATCTTTTTCGTCAGGTGCTCCTGCCGCGACTGCGTCCTCAATAGTTACGTTCTCTGCATCCTCTATTCCAATTGCTGCTGCCATCTCCTCATTTGTAGCATTATACACATCATCAATTCCTTTTTCTTTCCAGAATTTTTCCCAGGCTTCATTAAATCTTTGCTCCCCTGCAAAATCATAAGTGAATTCAGTGTTGTCTATACGCAGCACTCCTGCAAATGTGTGATCATCAATCAATTGTCCATCCAGCGGAGCATTCACCAGCATATCGCCATCATTAAAATCACATTTCATCCATATACTGCCATTGTTCAGATTGATCCATGGCGTTCCGTCTTCTGTCAGAAGAGTATTCGGAATTTTTTCTTCCATACTAATGATAAGGGATATGTACAATGCAGTATCATTACAATATACTTCTGAGACAGTAAGTGTTGTACCATTGTAGGTCTGGCT
>NZ_JBWLUT010000050.1:0-16381 GCF_056504575.1 Blautia sp. CGZ-1-C1 | reverse complement strand
TTCTACAAGATAAAAAATAATAACCAAATTCTCGAGACAAATCTTGTATAGTTTTTGGCCAAAAATAGTTAGGTAATCTAATTGTTTTTTAGGCCTAAAAGTGTTAAGATATAAAAAAGAATTTGGGAGGCTATTATGAAGAGAGGCAGTATTTTTGAAACTGACGGAATCCCCCGCATGAGTGAGGCTTTACCGCTTGCCATGCAGCATGTTGTAGCTATGATCGTAGGATGTGTGACGCCGGCGATCATTGTTTCTGGAGCAGTTCCGGGTGGACTCTCCAGGGAAGATCAGGTGATTCTGATTCAGTCAGCACTGGTTATTGCAGCATTATCAACTTTGCTTCAGCTGTTTCCAATCGGCGGGAAGGCGAAATTTGCGATTGGTTCCGGTCTGCCAATTATCATGGGTGTCAGCTTTGCCTATGTGCCGAGTATGCAGGCGATAGCAGAATCGTATGGGATTGCGGCTATCATGGGAGCGGAGATCGTTGGTGGTATTGTTGCAGTTATCATGGGCTTGCTGGTTAAGAAGATTCGTATATTTTTCCCGCCACTGATTACCGGAACGGTTGTATTTACCATTGGTCTTTCTCTGTATCCGACAGCCATCAATTATATGGCCGGCGGTACCAGTAATCCGAATTATGGTTCCTGGCAGAACTGGGCAATTGCGTTCTTTACACTGATCGTGGTTACAGCTTTGAATCATTTTGGAAAAGGAATCTGGAAACTGGCTTCTATTCTGATCGGTATTATTGTGGGATATCTGGTTTCTATTATGTTTGGAATGGTTGATTTCTCAAGTATCGGAGAGGCAGGTGTCTGTCAGCTTCCATCTCTGATGCATTTCGGAGTACAGTTTGAGCCGTCTTCCTGTGTGGCACTGGGAATCTTGTTTGCAATCAACTCTATTCAGGCAATCGGTGACTATTCCGCAACTACAATCGGGGCCATGGACAGAACTCCTAAAGATGAAGAACTGCAGAGAGGAATTGTAGGATATGGTATTTCCAATGTCGTAGGTGCACTTCTTGGCGGACTTCCAACTGCTACATATAGCCAGAATGTAGGTATTGTCACTACCACAAAAGTTATCAACCGATGGGTGCTTGGTCTGGCAGCTGCAATCCTTGGAGTGGCTGGTCTTGTACCGAAGTTTTCAGCAATTCTGACAACGATTCCTCAGTGTGTACTGGGTGGCGCGACGGTGTCGGTATTTGCCTCTATCGCAATGACTGGTATGAAGCTGGTTGCCTCTGCGGAGATGGATTACCGTAACTCATCTATCGTAGGACTTGCAGCGGCACTGGGAATGGGTGTATCCCAGGCAACGGCAGCTTTGGCAAGCTTCCCGACATGGGTAACAACTATCTTTGGCAAATCCCCGGTTGTTCTTGCAACTATCATTGCTGTATTACTGAATGTGATTCTTCCAAAAACACGGGATGAGAAGAAAGAGGAAGAGAAAAAAAAAGTTGAAATCGAGCATAAGCTGGAAGAAGATCATAAGGAATTTGAGGAATAAAGAATGAAAAACGGTATATATTTTTAGAAAATTTAACCGAATCAACTAAGTCCCTTGCAGGGGTTGCGCAAAGCAATAAGTAGCGAAGCGGATTGCGAATATCCGCTTGACTTATAAGAGAAAATAAGAGAAAAAAGTGTGCGTTCACAAGGGAAATGTGGAAGCACACTTTTTTGTATAGACAGAAAATAATCCTGCACTGTTTTCTATTGTATAAATCTATAAATATTTGATACGAGATGCTATTTGCGATATACAAAATCAGGAAGTCCGTCTTCTCCATAAGGGATATCTACAGCACCCTGGATCAGTGGACGAGCATAATTTATGAAGTCTTCGGTAACATCGGAACCATCTTTACAGATCCATTCCTGAGGAACAGTTTTTTCCTCATTACAGATTTCGTTTACATCCTCCAGGCTACATTCCATTGAATAGGAGCCGTCAGCGGTTTTTAAACGGATAAACGAAACCATTTTTCCTGTTTCTCCGTTTAAAGCTGCCTGTACACCGAAAGTACCTGCAGAAATTGCCTCCTTTTGGTCAATAGCAGACATCATGGAAACCGAGCAGCGCTGGCAGACATTAAGTTCTACGGAACGTGCTTTGACACCAAGGCGGCTGCGAACAAGATTTTCAAGATATTTACCGCATCCTGCAAGCATTTTATGGCCAAAAGTGTCAGTGCCTACGGAACTGTCGTATTCGCAGATAAAGGTACCGGATGCGTCATGGATACCTTCGGATACACAAACAACAACATTGCAGTTCTTCTCAAAGGATTTCTCTACAGCATGAAGGAAAGCTTCCTGATCAAATGCAGTTTCCGGAAGATAGATAAGAAGAGGATTGTCATTTACATATTTGCGTGCAAGAGCTGATGCAGCAGTGAGCCATCCGGCGTGGCGTCCCATGATTTCTACGATGGTTACAGATTTTTTTTCATAAACATTGGCATCAGTAGTGATTTCACGGACAGTGGAAGCTACATATCTGGAAGCACTTCCGTAACCTGGAGTGTGATCAGTATGAACCAGATCGTTATCGATAGTCTTTGGCTCTCCGATAATGCGGATATCGCTGCCAATCTGCGCCGCATAGCGTGAAAGCTTGCTTACAGTATCCATAGAATCATTTCCGCCAATATAGAAAAACCAGCCGATATTCATTTCATTGAATTTTTCGAACAATTTTGGATAAACCGGGTCTTCGAGTGATTCAGGCAGTTTATAACGACAGGAACCAAGGTAGGCTCCAGGAGTAAATTTCAATCCATCTAGTTTTTCTCCCGGAAGTGCTTCTGAGAAATCAAGAATGGTATTGTTTAAAAATCCTTCGATTCCATTTATCATTCCATAGATGCGGTCTATGGTTTCCGGATGGCGTCTTCCCTCGGATACAACTCCGTAGAGGCTGCTGTTGATAACAGTGGTGGGACCGCCGGACTGACCGACGATAAGGTTCTTTCTGGACATAAGAGTAATAACCTCCTTATTGATAATCTGGTGAGATTATAACATAAAATACAGACGAATAAAAGGAACAGTTCATATCAGGATAAGAAAAGCGCGGTGGCTCGGCGATTGATGACAACGCCGCAGATGAAAAATCGTTACTGTTCACTCCGTTCTCAGTAACGTAGCCAAAATTCATTCCAGATTGCCTGCGGCAATGGAATTTTGGCTTGTATGTCTCGGGATTTTGGCATATTTATGCCAAAACACCTCGCGGGATAGTGGTGTGTGAACAGTAACGAAAAATCATAATGATGCAGATTACTGACCGGGTTAAGCTTTAAAAAAAAGTTTTTTTGTGCTATATTGAGAATAGTGACACAAGAGGAAACATTTGTATTGAAAAGAGAAGGGAAGCAAAACCATGCAGGACAAAAAGCTTGAGCAGGCACTGGAAATTTATTTTCAGAACATACCCGCCGGAGAATCAGAAGAATTCCGGGAAGCACAGAAATATCTGAAACTCAGGATACGTTCTGCAATGGAGCTTCTGATAGAGAAAGAAGACACAGAGAGAATGGAACAGCTGGAGAAATGCGGCTGGTTTTCTGAAAACGAACTCATGATTTTTATCAGATACGCTCAGGAGAAAACGAAACTCCGCGCTCTGGTATGGCTGCTTCATCTGAAAGATAAGAAATATGGATATCAAAAGAGGGATTTTTCACTGTAATATTTTCAGAAGATGCGACAAACATTAAAATGGTTACTGTTCACTCCGTTCACAGCAACACGCTTCGCGATGCACAGAATTTATGCTAATCGCATAAATTCGCGCGGTATGTCTCGGGTTTTCTGTTGCCAGGCATCCGTAAGAAGCTGCCGGTGGCAGGTTCTGTAGGTGACCTTCGCTCACAAAAAACACCTCGCGGAATATTACCAGTGAACAGTAACTTAAAATGATCAGAGAAAAAGGAAAAGATAGGCATGAGCGACAAAAACCAGCAGGATTTTCTTGGAAAGAAGATTCTCCAGAATTGCAGAAACGAACTGTATCTGGATTTTCCATACCTCGATGGAGCGTTTGCAAGTCTGGAATATGAGGCAGATAACAATATTTCCACGATTGCCACAGACGGAGAGAAAATCTATTTTAATCCGGAATTTCTTATGAAAAAATATGTAGAAGATCCTGCTCTGGTAAGAAGAGGGTATTTACATATGTTGCTGCACTGCCTGTATCTTCATGTCTTCCTGAAACCGGATAAAGATGTGAGTGAATGGGACAGAGAATGCGATGCTTTTGTAGAAGGATTGATTGATAAAGCAGTCAGTGAGAGAGAAATTTCCAGTCTCAAAAGTAAGAAACAGACAGGAAACGATTATGGGATGTATGAGCATTTGGAAAATTGTTTTGACGACCATTCTGTCTGGCTGAAGAATTCCGGTCAGGCCTCCGGCGGCAGGAGAACAAAGGAAAAATGGGAGAGAATCCTTGCCTACACTTCTCAGAATAAAACCGGAACCCAGAGCAGAGCCGGAAGTCAGACCATGAACCGTCAGGAAGAACTGGATGAGATATACAGAAGCAGATATGATTATCGGAAATTTTTGAAACAGTTTTGCAGACTTCGAGAGGAAGTCGAACTGGACACAGAGAGCTTTGATTATATTTTTTATTCTTATGGAATGAAACATTACGGAAATCTTCCTTTGATAGAACCATTGGAATATAAGGAAGTAAACCGCCTGGAGGAATTGGTGATCGCCATTGATACTTCGGGGTCATGTTCGAAAGAAACTGTCCGGAGATTTCTGGGAGAGACGTATGCGATTCTGAATGAAAAAGAGAATTTTTTCAGCAGAATGAAAGTTTATATCGTTCAATGCGACTGTTTCATTCAGAAGGTAGATGTGATTCATTCTGAGGAAGAATGGAAAGAATACAGTCGCAAAGTGACGATTCAGGGGCGGGGTGGGACAGATTTCCGTCCGGTATTTGAACTGATCAGGCAGGAGAAAGAGAAAAAAGAACTGAAAAATCTCCGGGCACTGATTTATTTTACAGATGGTGATGGGATTTATCCAAGGCAGAAGCCGGACTATGAGACTGCGTTTGTGTTTTTGCAGCGTACCGATAAGATGAAACTGGTACCTGCGTGGGCGAAATGCCTGATCACAAAGTGAAAGAGAGACGAAGAAACTGACGGGAGCATATACAGAAATGAATATACAGGAAGCAAAAAAAGAAATCTGTAATACACTTCGCGCGTATTTAGCGAAGGATGAGAATGGATATTATATTTATCCGCTGGTACGTCAGAGACCAATTCTGCTGATCGGTCCTCCGGGAATCGGTAAGACTGCCATTATGGAACAGGCGGCTTCTGAGTGCGGGGTTGGGCTTGTGTCCTATACGATCACGCATCATACCCGTCAGAGTGCCATTGGTCTGCCGGAGATCGTGAAACGTAACTATGGCGGTAAGGGAATGATGGTTACAGATTATACGATGAGTGAGATCGTAGCTTCTGTCTATGACTGTATGGAGAAAACAGGAAAAAAAGAGGGAATCCTTTTTATTGATGAGATCAACTGCGTATCGGAAACTCTGGCACCGGCGATGCTGGCACTTCTTCAGAATAAGACTTTTGGAAGTCATAAGATTCCGAAAGGATGGGTTCTGGTGGCAGCAGGTAATCCTCCGGAGTATAATAAATCGGTAAGAGAGTTTGATATTGTTACCCTGGATCGTGTCCGTAAGCTGGTAATAGAGCCGGACTGTGAGGTATGGCTGCGATATGCCGGAGGACAGAATGTACATCAGGCAATTCTTTCCTATCTTTCCATGAAAAAGGAACGATTTTATAGTGTTGAGAATACGGTCGATGGCAAGTTCTTTGTGACGGCCAGAGGATGGGAAGATCTTTCCAGACTGATCCAGAGTTATGAGAAACTGGGAATTGAGATTAATGCGGAGCTGGTGGGAGAATTTCTGCAAAAAGAGGAAACGGCCAGAGATTTTGCAGGATTTTACCAGTTGTATACAAAATATGGAGAGGATTATCAGATACCTGCGATTTTGAATGGAGAACTTAGCAGTGAGAAATTAAAGCAGAAGCAACAGATGGCGGCAGGCGGGACTTTTGAAGAACGGTTTGCGGTTGTAAATCTGATACAGGGAACATTGAGAGAGACGGCGGAGAGGTATGAGAATGTGACTCATCAGATTGAGGTATTGCATGAACTGTTATTGCATCTGAGAAATCATGTGAAAAAAATTTCCCAGGATGAGAAAGAGCGGGATCAGCTGCCATCGGGGATTTCGGCGTTGGAGGAGTTTGCGCAGGAACAGGATAACAGCCTGCAGGTTAAGATAAAAATGGAGCTGCTTTCGCTCAGAGAGCAGAAATTTCAGGAGACAGCGATCCGCAGATTAAGAGAATATATTCTGGCAGCAAAGAAAGAACATTTAAGGTCAGCTGAAAATGGGTTTAAGCGAATCTGCAAATACTTTGAGGAAGAGGCTGCACGGAGGGAAAATCTGGTGCAGAAAATGCACAGAGAATTGCAGAGTGCTTTTTCTTTTATCAAAGAAAGTTTTGGTGACAGTCAGGAAATGCTGCTTTTAGTGACAGGAATTACTGCGGATAATACGATGACGACGTTTATTGCAGAGAATGGATGCCCGTCGTATTTTCAGTATAGTGAAATGCTTCTATATAATAAAGAAGAAAAAAATTTACAGAAAGCCTGCGCAGAGGCAATACAGGCGATATGAGAGTATGGGGCGATACAGGCAGATATCCTGATTTATGTGCCGGAATACTGGAAACTACAGAGAAAATCCCATTTGCGGATATAATGATACCAGAGGGCAGTGTGCCAGTGGCAAAATAAAGGCAAAGCTACAGCTGAGAATTGTAGCGGAAATGGAGGAAGCATGTCAGAAAAACAGCCTAAAAAAAAGAAAACAGCAGGAGACATTGTACTGACGGTTGTTCTGATCGCGGCAATCTGCGTATTCTGTTATGCGGGATATAATCTGTTTCATATCTATACGGAATATAAAAAAGGAACAGATGAGTATAATGAGATTGCTCAGATGGCAGTGACTGAACGTGATCCGGACGGTGAAGAAGCAGGACCGTCAGCAGGAGAACTGAAAGCTCCGATGAATATCGATTTTGCCTCACTTAAGAGTGTAAATGATGATGTTGTCGGATGGATTTATGTGGAGGCAGTGCCGGATATCAATTATCCGATCGTGCATGGCAAGGACAACGAAACTTACCTTCACAGAACCTATGAGAAGAACTATAACTTTGCAGGAACTATTTTTGTAGACTATGAGAATAAAGGGGATTTCAGTGACTGCAATACGATCGTATATGGTCATAATATGAAAAACGGCTCTATGTTTGCGCAGCTGAAGAAATTTTCCCAGAATGAAGAAACCTATAAGAAGAGTAAATATTTCTGGATCTTTACACCTGAAAAGAATTACAGATATGAGATTATCTCAGCTTACACAACAGGGGTGAACAGTGATACCTATACACTGTTTAAGGGACCTGGCGAAGAATTTGAAAAATATCTGGAGAAGATTAAAGGATATTCGGAAATTAAGACAGATGCCGAAGGACTGAATATGAAAGACAAGATCATTACGTTATCTACATGTACAGGAAATGAGGCAACCCGCTATGTAGTCCAGGGTAAACGCGTAGATACACTTGATGTGGAATAATATTTGAAAAAATATTTGAAAAAAATTTTATATGGAATCAGAGTGTATAACATGGTAGAAATATGAAGAAGGAAATATTTCAGCAGGGAGGAATAAAAATGGCAGGAGAGGTTGAGAAACTACAGGAACTTGTGGAAAAATATGACAATATTGTTTTCTTTGGCGGTGCCGGTGTTTCTACAGAGAGTGGAATTCCGGATTTCAGAAGCCAGGACGGTCTTTATCACCAGAAATATGACTATCCGCCGGAAACGATCTTAAGTCATACGTTCTTTATGAGAAAACCGGAAGAATTTTTTAAATTCTACAGAGACAAGATGCTCTGCGACACAGCAAAACCTAATGCGGCACATCTGAAACTGGCAGAACTGGAACAGGCAGGCAAGCTCAAAGCTGTCATTACCCAGAATATTGACAACCTGCATCAGATGGCCGGCAGTAAGAAAGTCCTGGAACTTCATGGAAGTGTACACCGTAATTATTGTATGAAGTGCCACAGATTTTATGGTTTTGCACATATGAAAGCTTCCACAGGTGTTCCGAGATGTGAATGTGGTGGAATTATCAAGCCGGATGTGGTATTGTATGAAGAAGGTCTGGATAATCAGACAATCAATGAGGCAGTGAAGGCAATCTCAGAAGCGCAGGTGCTGATCATCGGAGGAACTTCGCTGGCAGTTTACCCGGCAGCAGGACTGATCGATTATTTCCGGGGAGAACATCTGGTGGTAATCAATAAGTCTCCGACACCAAGGGACAGTTATGCAGATCTGCTGATCCAGGAGCCAATCGGACAGGTATTTTCGCAGATTCACTGCTGACATATTAACCAAATCAAGTAAGTCCCCTGCTTCAATTGCGAAGAGCAATAAGCAGTGGGTGGGGACTTGCTTGTATCAGAAGGGGTACAAGCCCCTTCTGATAAACTGCGAAGCAGTTATTTGGTGTAGAGCCACGTAGCGAAAGCGGATTGCGAATATCCGATTGACTAACAGATGATATATCTGAAGAATTTTTATGCTGCTCAGGCAGATTATGAATGTCGGTCATATGTAGTGTGGCATAAGCATTATTAGAAAATGATTTATAGAAAAATGTAAGATAAAGAAAAACAAGGAGCGAGATTATGGGACTTCTATACGAAGTTGGTGATACAGTTACACTGAAAAAAGTCCATCCCTGCGGCAGCAGAGACTGGGAAATCTTAAGAGTAGGCGCAGATTTTCGACTGAAATGTACCGGATGCGGACATCAGATCATGGTTCCGCGCAAAATGGTAGAAAAAAATACGAAAAATTTGATAAAAAAAGAAAAATAACACTTTACAGACACAAAAAAATATGTTAGAATCAACACTCGTGATATATTTTATATCCTTGCTCTTTGACAGGCAAAGGGCCAACAGACCATAAGGAGGTAAAGCAAGACATGAACAAGTACGAGTTAGCATTAGTTGTTAGTGCAAAAGTTGAAGACGAAGTACGTGATGCAGTTGTTGAGAAAGCAAAAGGATACATCACACGCTACAACGGCACTATCACAGAAGTAGAAGAATGGGGTAAGAAGAAATTAGCTTACGAAATTCAGAAAATGCATGAAGGCTTCTACTATTTCATTCAGTTTGAAGCAGACGCACAGTGCCCAGCGGAAGTTGAAAGACACGTTCGTATCATGGACAATGTATTAAGATACTTAGTCGTAAGAAAAGACGCATAATCTTATACAGAGTGGATTTAGAAGGCACCATTAATTGATCCGTTCAACCATTCACAGCAGAAACGAAGAGGTATTTACATGAACAAAGTAATTTTAATGGGACGCTTAACAAGAGATCCTGAGGTGAGATATTCCGCGGGAGAGAACGCATTGGCAATTGCCAGATATACATTGGCAGTAGACAGAAGATTCCGTCGTGACGGTGAGGCGACAGCAGATTTCATCAACTGTGTATCCTTTGGACGTACAGCTGAGTTTGCTGAGAAGTATTATCGTCAGGGACTTAAGATCGTTGTTTCAGGACGTATCCAGACAGGCAGCTACACCAATCGTGATGGCCAGAAGGTCTACACAACAGAGGTTGTAGTTGAGGAACAGGAGTTTGCTGAGAGCAAGTCAGCCAGCGACAATTATGCGGCTTCCCATCCTCAGACATCAGCACCTGCACCATCCATGCCGGCTCCGGGAGCAGCCAGTGCAGACGGCTTTATGAATATTCCGGATGGAATTGATGAAGAACTGCCGTTTAATTAGAGCTTATTACAAACTGATAGAATAAAATAGGAGGAAAGCAATCATGGCTTACAATAGAGGCGAAAGACCAGACTCTCCAATGAAGAGAAGAGGCGGCCGCAGAAGAAAAAAAGTTTGTGTATTCTGTGGTAAAGAGAATAACGAAATCGACTACAAGGATGTAGCAAAATTAAGAAAATATGTTTCTGAAAGAGGAAAAATCCTCCCAAGAAGAATCACAGGAAACTGTGCAAAACATCAGAGAGCACTGACAGTTGCTATCAAGAGAGCACGTCATATGTCTATGATGCCATACATCCAGGACTAATTCTGAAGATGAATAATAAAACCGCTGTTTTCCACAGTAAAAATTGTGGAGGCAGCGGTTTTTTGTATCACAGAAAATCATTCTGCAATTTTCCCGTGATATAAAAGCCCGGCAGGACCGCCTTGAGGTGGAACAGGAAAATTACCGGAAATGAAGCGGGCTGTAACGTTTTTGCAGTTAGTATGGTAAATCCTGTTGAAATCTGTTATAATACCTACAAAAGGGCGTTTTTCAACACGTTCCTGTACAGCGTGAAAGAGTAGTGACACTGTTTCCGGGCATGAAGTGAACAGCAACGTTGCACTCACGCGATTTGCTGTACAGAGGTAAATTAATAGAATGAAAAACGGAAAGAAAAATATGAATGATAAACTGAAATTAAAAGGGCACATGAAAGCTTTTATGAGGTGGCCTTTGATTCTCTCAGCTTTATTGATCGTACTTAATATTCTGGTATATTGCGTCAGCGTGAAGGCCGGACTTGTTGTATCGGCCGGAGTTCTTATTTATGTAGGGATTGCGGTCGTGGTACTTCGATGTCACAGACCTTTTATCGTAAATGAACTGATTGCTTTTGCAAATCAGTACGATTCACTTGAGAAGAGAATTCTGGAGGAACTGGCTTTGCCCTATGCCATCATGGATATGAATGGCAGAATGATCTGGTCAAATAAGGTATTTGCAGAACTTACCGGAAAGGATCAGTTTTATAAGAAAAATATCAGCACAATTTTTCCAGATGTGACAGCTGATAAGCTTCCGGTTGCAGACAAGAAGGAAATCAGCGAGATCAGTACCCAGTTTGGAGAAAAGATTTACCGTGTTTCCATGCAGAGGGTAGAACTTGGTGAGATCGTGGCTGGCAGTGAGACGCTGGAGAATACAGACAAAAATGTCAGTCTTATCGCTATGTATATGTATGACGATACAGAACTGAAAGAGTATATCAAGAAGAATGAAGATAATAAGCTGGTTGTGGCATTGGCTTATCTGGATAACTACGAAGAAGCACTGGAGAGTGTGGAAGACGTGAGACGTTCTCTGTTGATTGCATTGATCGATCGAAAGATTACGAAATACTTTTCCAATTTTGACGGCCTTGTAAAGAAGCTTGAGAAGGATAAATACTTCCTTATCATGCGCCAGAGTTCTCTGGATACTCTGAAAGAGCAGAGATTCCATATTCTGGATGAAGTTAAGACTGTTAATATCGGAAATGAGATGGCAATCACGTTGAGTATCGGTGTCGGACTTAATGCCGCCACTTATATTCAGAACTATGAGTATTCCCGAATTGCCATAGAGATGGCGCTTGGACGCGGTGGCGATCAGGTTGTTATCAAGAACGGAAACAATATTACTTACTATGGCGGTAAAACCCAGCAGATGGAGAAGGCTACCCGCGTAAAGGCACGTGTAAAAGCACAGGCGCTGAAAGAGTTTATGAGTACCAAGGATCGCGTTGTGGTTATGGGGCATAAGATTACAGACGTGGATGCCCTGGGTGCCGGAATCGGTATTTACCGTGCAGGTAAGACACTTGGAAAACCTGTTCATATCGTAGTAAATGATCCGACGAAATCCATCCGCCCTCTGATTGCGGAATACACGAATAACTCAGAGTATGAGCCATCTATGTTTGTGGACAGCGCGCAGGCAAAAGACCTTATAGATAATAATACGGTAGTAGTTGTAGTTGATACGAACAGACCAAGCTATACCGAATGCGAAGAACTGCTGTATATGACAAAGACGGTAGTTGTACTGGATCATCACAGACGTGGCAGTGAGGTAATCGAGAATGCGGTGCTTTCTTATGTTGAGCCTTATGCATCATCAGCATGCGAGATGGTAGCAGAGATCCTGCAGTATTTTTCAGACGATCTGCGCATCCGCAGTATTGAGGCCGATTGTCTCTATGCGGGAATTGTGATTGATACAAATAACTTTACAACGCGCGCAGGAGTCCGTACTTTTGAAGCAGCTGCATTCTTAAGAAGAAGCGGGGCAGATGTGACGAGAGTGCGTAAGCTGTTGAGAGATGATCTGAAATCTTATCAGGCTCGCGCAGACGCAGTGCGGACAGCCCATATTTACAGAAACTGTTTTGCTATTTCTACATGTCCGAGCGAGAATCTGGACAGCCCTACAGTTGTAGGTGCGCAGGCTGCCAATGAACTTCTGAATATTGCAGGAGTTAAGGCATCTTTTGTACTGACACAGTACAATAATGAAATTTATATCAGTGCCCGTGCAATTGACGAGATCAATGTACAGGTAATGATGGAAAAGATGGGCGGAGGTGGTCATATGAATATTGCCGGTGCCCAGGTAAAGGCTTCTCCGGATGAAGTAGAGAGAATGCTCAAAGACATCATAGATCAGGAATATCAGGAGGAAAACATAAAATGAAAGTAATCTTACTTGAAGACGTAAAAGCACTTGGAAAAAAGGGACAGATTGTAAACGTTAGTGACGGATATGCAAGAAATATGATCCTTCCTAAGAAACTGGGACTGGAGGCAACTCCTAAGAATTTAAATGATCTGAAGCTTCAGAAAGCAAATGAAGAGAAAGTTGCCAAAGAAGTTTATGAAGCAGCACAGGCATTTGCCAAAGATCTTGAGACAAAAGAAGTCATCCTTACCCTGAAAACAGGAGAAGGCGGAAGAACATTTGGCTCAGTTTCTTCCAAAGAAATTTCAGAAGCTGCAAAGAAACAGTTAAATCTGGACATTGATAAAAAGAAACTGCAGCTGCCGGAGCCGATTCGTGTACTTGGTGTGACACAGGTACCTGTGAAATTACATCCTAAGGTAACCGGAACTCTTAAAGTATGGGTAAAAGAAGCGTAGGCTTTCCCTGGAGGGATAAAGAATGGAAGAAGCGCTGATTAAAAGAATACTCCCCCACAGCATGGAGGCAGAGCAGTCTGTAATCGGCTCAATGATCCTGGACAGAGATGCGATTCTTGTTGCATCTGAGATACTTACCAGTGACGATTTTTATCAGAAACAGTATGGCATCATATTTGATGCGATGGTAGAGTTATGTAATGAAGGGAAACCGGTAGATCTGGTGACCCTTCAAAATCGTTTAAAAGAGAAGGAACTGCCGCCGGATATCAGCAGCATGGAATATGTAAGAGATCTGATTTCGGCAGTCCCTACATCTGCCAACGTGAAGTATTATGCGAACATTGTCAGCGAGAAAGCGGTTTTGCGAAGACTGATCAAAGCAAATGAGGAGATTGCAAATACCTGTTATCTGGAAAAAGAGAATACAGAAGTGATTCTGGAGGAAGCGGAGAAAAAGCTGTTTAACATTCTTCAGAGACGTAACAATGAGGAATATGTGCCGATTCAGCAGGTTGTCCTCAATGCGATCAATAACATTGAGAAGGCATCGAAACTGAAAGGTTCTGTAACAGGTATCCCGACAGGTTTTGTGGATCTGGATTACAAAACTTCCGGAATGCACCCGTCAGATCTGGTTCTGATCGCAGCACGTCCTTCTATGGGAAAGACGGCTTTCGTTCTGAATATTGCCCAGTATATGGCGTTTCGTAAAGATGTCACAGTTGCGATATTCAGTCTGGAAATGTCAAAGGAACAGCTTGTCAACCGACTTCTTGCAATGGAATCACATGTCGATTCCCAGAATATGAGAACCGGTAATCTGAAAGACGAGGACTGGACGAAGCTGGTAGAAGGTGCAGATATTATTGGTAAATCGAATCTGATCATTGACGATACACCAGGTATCTCTATCGCAGAAATGCGATCCAAATGCCGTAAATATAAGCTGGAACATAATCTTGGGATCATTATGATTGACTACCTGCAGCTGATGAGCGGAAGCGGTAAAAGTGATTCCCGTCAGCAGGAGATCTCAGATATTTCCCGTTCGCTGAAAGCTCTTGCAAGAGAGCTGAGTGTGCCGGTAATCGCATTATCGCAGCTTAGCCGTGCGGTAGAACAGCGTCCGGATCACAGACCGATGCTTTCTGACCTTCGAGAGTCAGGAGCCATTGAGCAGGATGCCGATGTGGTAATGTTTATCTACCGAGATGACTATTATCATAAAGATACAGAGAAGAAAGATATCGCGGAGATCATCATTGCAAAGCAGAGAAATGGTCCGATCGGAACCGTTGAACTGGTATGGCTGCCGAGATATACACAGTTTGTAAATATGAAGAAATAAAGTTACTGTTCAGTACTCCATTATTTTGCGAGAAGTTTTGGATTGTAAAGGAAAGAATTCTGAATAGTTATGAAATAAGAAATATACAGGACGAATGCAGAAGGCGAATGCCGGGAGCAATCGTCCTGTTTTGGTATTGAGAGACAATTTGGAGAAGAATTTGTCAATGGGATTTTCTTGCAATTCACTATAAGGATTTTTATAATAAAGTGTGAGAGACTTTGCTGTTTAATCGAATCAGGTTTATGATCTAAATGGCAAGTCAGCAGACAGGAGGGATAGCATGGAGCAACGGTATACTGTGACACAGGCAGCGGAAATCCTCGGCGTGAGGGCATCAGTTCTCCGGTACTGGGAGGAAGAACTGGAACTGAGGATCTGCAGAAACGAGCAGGGACATCGTTACTACACCGGAAATGATATTACGCTTCTGGCTAATATAAAGGAACTTAAGAAGAGAGGACTTGCTTTACGTGCGATTAAAGAACTGCTTCCCAGAATTTCAAGGACAGCTCCCGGAAGCACAGACAGTAAAGTGAAACTCCTGGAAGATGAGCAGCCTGAGAGAGAAAAACTTCTGGAATTTCAGAAAATCCTGGAGCGCCTGATCACGCAGGAATTACATATGAAAAAAGAAGGAGAAGACCAGTGCCGGGATCTGGATGAGGCGATACGCAATCGTCAACTTGCAAGAAAGGAAGCAGCAGTTACGCTGGAGAAAAAGAATAGAGGAAATAAAAAAAAGGGAAAAAGACACCTTTAAAAATTATTTTGGGAGAGATATTGAAATACTTGAAAAATAAAAAACAGCTTCATTTCTAATTGAACAGAAATGAAGCTGTTTTTAAATTCATAAATTATTCTGCCGGATGAATAGCTTCTGTTGGACAGGCATCAGCGCATGTTCCACAATCTAAGCAAGCATCAGCGTCGATTACATAATGCTCATCTCCCTGAGAGATAGCTTCTGCAGGACATTCACCTTCGCATGTTCCACAGCTTACACATTCGTCTGAAATTACATATGCCATAATTATAATCCTCCTTATTATAATAACGTTTTAGTGCCCCTATTGGGGTTCTGAACTCATTTTAATATATCTTTGTCGGAATTACAAGTATAAAATCAGATACATTATAAAATAATATCAAGTTAGATTGTGTTTACTTTGAGACTGCGTTTCTTTCGTGTCCTTTGCGCTTTGAAGGACTGTCTTATTTGCATTATTTTCTGAAATTGCTATAGGAAAAGTTTTGAAAAATAGGTTATGAACATACAAAAAAAATAAGACTGTCAAAAAAATAATGCGTTTTTTCTAAATTTATTGACAATTTAAAAATAGAAAGGTATAGTAAAGGTAGTTGCAAAGAGGCATGACATAGAAAGTTGTGCCTCTTTTGTTCCGTAAGGATTGCTGACTGTGAGACGGATAGCAGTCTGTAACAAGAAGTCAGAAAACAGTAGAGAGAATGGAGGAAGAAGAATGAAAAAAGCATTGGCAATTGGACTTGCAGCAGTAATGGCAGTTTCTATGAGTGCACCGGTATTTGCGAGTGATGACAGCGAAAGTGGTGCAGGAATCGCAAAAGAAGATCTCAAGATTGGTGCGATTTATATCGGTGATGAGAACGAAGGTTATACAGCAGCTCACATGGCTGGAATTGATGAGATGGTAGAAAATCTTGGTCTTGATGATTCTCAGGTTATTGAGAAAACTCTGATCGGTGAAGATGAAGGATGCTACGATGCAGCAGCAGACCTTGCAGACCAGGGATGCCAGATTATTTTTGCAAACAGCTTTGGACATGAAACTTATATCCTGGAAGCAGCAGGAGAGTATCCGGACGTACAGTTCTGTCATGCGACAGGAACTCAGGCAGCATCCG
>NZ_JBWLUT010000049.1:0-2399 GCF_056504575.1 Blautia sp. CGZ-1-C1 | reverse complement strand
TGAGTTCCTCTTCCCTTTTATGATTTAATCATCTGTACTTTCAAAATGATATATAAATCAATTAGTCATTAACTTTACGCATTGCAGCTTCTACTACATGTCCAACCAGTACGGAAGTTGTAACGCTTCCAACACCGCCCGGTACAGGTGTAATAGCATCTACGATCGGCTCTACTGCAGCGTAGTCAACGTCTCCGCAAAGTTTGCCTTCTGCGTTTACATTAATACCTACATCGATTACTGTCTGTCCTTCTTTTACATACTCAGCTCCGACAACACCGGCGCGGCCTGCGGCCACGATGATGATATCTGCCTCACGTGCTACAGACGGCATATCTACAGTTCTTGTGTGGCAGATTGTAACAGTTGCGTTCTTCTTAACAAGCATCATTGCTGCCGGTTTACCAACAACAAGGCTTCTTCCGATTACTACTGCTTTCTTGCCTGTGCAGTCGATTCCATAGTGATCAAGGATTTCCATACATGCCTGTGGTGTACATGGCGGGAAACCGATCTGTTTGCCGGTGAATACACCTGACATGGAAAGGTCTGTCATACAGTCAACGTCTTTTTCAGGAGCAAGTGCGTTCTCGATTACTGCCTGATCCAGATGTTTTGGAAGTGGACGGAATAATAATACGCCGTGAATCTTGTCATCTTTGTTTACTTTATCGATTGTTGCAAGAAGTTCTTCCTGGGAAACATCTTCCGGAAGTAAGATCTTCTCACATGCAACGCCTAAAGTTTCGCAGCGTTTTGTAGCGCCTCTTTCATAAGAGATATCGCTTGGAGTTCTCGCCTACACGGATGATACAGAGAGTAGGATTTACTCCTTTTCCCTGAAGCTCTGCTACGTTAGCTTTGATTTTCTCATTTAATGCTGCTGTTACTTCTTTACCTAATAACTGCTTAGCCATTGATTGTTTCCTCCCAAATTGCACTCATATTGTCTTTATATTATGATGTTAGGGTCAAAAGATCTTTTGACCCTGATATCATATTATTTCAATCTGCCAAGTACGCTGTTGAATGTATCATCTGCGATCTTCGTATATTTCTCAAGCATCGCATCTGCTTTTTTGTTTAATTCTTCTGCGTATTCTCTGTCAGCCATGGATTTTGTATTGATGTATACGTTCAGGCTTGCACCCTGTAATGCTGCTTTACAGAAAGCTGCGCCGACACCGGCATCGCTGATTGCAAGTTTGGATCCTTTTGCGCCGAACTCTACGATCAGTTCGATTGCTTCACAGCATTTCTCCATGATTTCCATAGGAACGGAGCATGCATCTTTTAATACGATTTCCATAACTCTTGCTTTTTCAGCTTTTTCTTCTTCTGTTTCTTTCGGCATTCCGTATGCTTTGGATAATGGCTCGAATACTTCTGCATCACGTTCGATCAGACGAAGAAAGTCTTTCTGTAACTGATCGCATTTTGCTTTTAATTCATACATTTCATCTTCTACATCAGCATATTTCTTCTTGCCCACTGTAAGACTTCCTACCATGTTTCCAAGAGCAGTTCCTACTGCACCAACTAATGCAGATGCACCGCCGCCACCCGGAACCGGAGCTTTGGAAGCTAAAACTTCAACGAATTCTGTACATGTACTTGTTGAAAATCCCATCTTTTTCTCTCCTGCTTTCTTTTATTTATTAAGCAGATATCAGATCTGCGTGTTTCAGAGAGTGCTCTCAAAGTATATCTATACATATAGGAACACTCTCCTTTTGTATTTGATAAAATTCAGTAAATTAGAACAGACCTGTAATCTTACCTGTTTCGTCTACGTCGATTCTCTCAGCAGCCGGAACTTTCGGCAGACCTGGCATTGTCATGATCTCGCCTGTAAGGGCTACGATAAATCCAGCACCAGCGGAGATCTTTAAGTTACGTACAGTAACTTCGAAGTCTGTCGGAGCACCGAGTTTTGTCTGGTCATCTGTTAAGCTGTACTGAGTCTTAGCTACGCAGATCGGGCAGTTGCCGAAGCCAAGAGCCTCTAACTGTTTTGCCTGTTTCTGAGCGTTTGCTGTCAGGACAACTCTCTTGCCGCCGTAAACTTTCTGAACGATCTGGTTCAGTTTGTCTTCGATAGAACCTTCCAGTTCATATGCATAGGAGAAGTCGTTTGGTTCTTCTACAAGACGGATAACTTCTTCTGCAAGTTTGATTCCGCCTTCGCCGCCTTTTGCCCATACTTCAGAAAGCGCAACGTTAACACCGAGTTCTTTGCATTTTGCTTCTACGAAGTCAAGCTCTGCTTTTGTATCTGTTGGGAATGCGTTGATAGCAACAACACATGGAAGTTTGTATACGTTCTTGATATTGGAAACATGTTTCAGAAGGTTCGGGATACCCTTCTCAAGTGCTTCCAGGTTCTCGTTGTTGAGGTC
>NZ_JBWLUT010000048.1:0-11085 GCF_056504575.1 Blautia sp. CGZ-1-C1 | reverse complement strand
CTAGTATAGATAATTCATCACTAATATACGAATATTCAATATTAGGAATTTTTACATTAGTTTCTAAATTTGTATTTAAAAAATTATATATTGCTTTTTCTTTTGCATAACCTTTTTTCTTATTAGTACTAAATTTTGTTTTAAAAATGTATTCATTATTAACTAAATATGCCACACTATCATAACCACTACCGATTATTTCAATACTATCTACTTTGAAATTATCAAAGTAATGCTCAATTAAATATTTCATTGCCTTAACATTTGTGGCATTATCATCATATCTATATTCCATTAAATAACAATCTTCTTTTTTGCCCTCGTGTAATTCATGTTCTGGCAAATCTTCAATAATTCTAAAACCAGATTTTTGGTATGCCCTTATTGCTCTTGGATTATTTTTATGAGGGTCTAAAATAACTGCATTAGCATTTCTTTCTTTTTTCAAAAATTCAAAAATCAATTTAATATATCTTGTACCAATTCCTTTACTCCAATAATTTGGCTCTCCTATAAATTGATCCATACCATAGACTATCTCATCAGTTTTTGGATAATGATAATCAGTATATAACTCATCATACATTTTATATATTTGTCCATATCCAATAGGAACATTGTTATATTCAATAATTACTCTAAAAACTTCATCTTCCCAAGGCTCTGTATAATGTTTTTTTAATGATTCTAATGTATATTTTTTATCTCTACCACCATAAAATTCTAATACTCTTTCATCAGTTAACCATTTTAACATCAAAGGAAAATCATCATCTATTAAAGTTCTTATACATATTTCATTTTCAACTATATTCATTTATTTATCACCTTTTTCATAATCATATACATATACTATTTCATCTTTATAATCATTTTTACCACCTAATTTTTCATATACATGGCAAGCTCTAGGATTACCTTTATCAGTTATTAAAAACATTTCAGAACAACCAATCTCTTTAGAATATTCCTTAATAAAAGATAATAATTTTGAACCATAACCTTTGTCTTGATAGTTAGGTAACATTCCTATTGAGTGTAAATAAAACATTGTTTTTCCATCAGGTCTTAAAAGTGTATAGCAATATGCAAATCCTATAATTTTATTATTTTCTTCAATGTAATAATTTCATCATCCGTTTCTACCAAAACTTCTCCGCCAAAGACAATATTAGTCGGGATGCAATTATCTTCATTCATTCTATTTGTCCACCACCTAAGCAATACTGAATACCCTCCCATGCTTTATCTAATTCACAACTGCGCGGACTTCCGATTAAGGCTTCTTCTATTTCTTCCAACATATATTCATATCGTTCTTCTTCTGGCACAGAGCGAAGTTTTTTTACATCTTCTTCGTTCAGTGCATAAAGCATACCTAATCTTGACATATTGTTATCCTCCCATATCAATTCTTGTTTGTTGATTTGTTCATAATCATATTCTACCATACAGATTTTAGAGAAAGAATCTATTTATTTTCCCTTAATTTTAGGAATAGTGAGGGGCTGTTGTCTATTAAATTCTTGTGTGTTACTTTACCGCACATGAGCATTAGCGCCGGGATTGTCATTTCCATATCCTTCCAGAAGGTTTACGACACCCCACACGCCAAGACCTGCGCCGATTGCGACTACAAGAGTTTTTAAAGTTGTAATTGCACTGCTAAAAAATGCCATATACAGTCACCAAAACTGACTTCTTTCAGGTGTTTACGGGAATGAAAAAACACCGACTAAAAAGCCGGCGCACCTAATGTCAGTTATTCCTTTCCTCATTATTTTTCGTTCATTCCCAAGGTTACTCCGACAGCTCTACCTGAATTACCTCCACCTCTTCTTCGGGTTTCGGTGTGTACTGCGGATTTGACTCTTTTTCTACTTTGTACCGGTTCTTCTCGTTTTCATCTGCAAGAAGCCGATAGTTTTTGTGTTTCGTGATATCATATTTATCCGAGAAAAATGGTCTGGCACCACGGATCTGCAGGATACATTTTCCTCCATCCATGACTGCAATCTCATCTTCCGTCATCAGCTGTTTGCCTGTTTTCTGGTAATTCAATCCAAAGGACTTCTGATTACTCCTCGTCTCCGAAGTGTTATACAGATCAATGGTTTCCTTCCCCAGAAGCTCACTCATTTCCTTTAAGGTAGTTTTCTCTTTGCCACCAAGAAAAAGTGTAGTATCACAGTTGCCCAGAATGGTATCTGCACTATCCTTATACATTGCCTTTAGCTGACTCTGGGACTGCAAAATAATAGAAGCAGAGATTTCCCTGCTTCGGATAGTTGCGATCAGCTTATCGAACTGAGGAATCTGACCAATGTTTGCGAACTCATCAGCGATGACACGCACATGCACCGGAAGTCTTCCACCATATTCATCATCTGCCTTATCGCAAAGCAGATTGAAAAGCTGTGACTGTAACATGGCAATCACAAAGTTAAAGGTTGTATCTGTGTCGGACATAATCAAGAACAAGGCTGTTTTCCTATCCCCGATCTTATCCAGTTCCATTTCATCGTAAGACATGATCTCACGAAGTTCTGCGATATCAAATGGGGCAAGTCTGGCTCCACAGGATATCAAAATCGACTTCGCCGTTTTACCAGCCGCCATTTTATATTTTTTATACTGTCTGACCGCAAAGTGCTGCGGATCTCTTTCTTCCAGCTCCTGGAACATCATATCCACAGGATTCTGGTAAGTTTCATCCTCTTCACGGGTTTCGCTTTCGTTCAAAAGATCCAGAAGGGTATTCAGATTCTTTTCCTCTTCATCCCCTTCATACCAGATAAAAGCAATCAGTGCTGTGTACAGCAATTTCTCTGCTTTCACCCAAAAATCTTCGGAAGCTTTTTCCCCTTCGCCTTTGGTATTCACAATGATTGTTGTCACCAGCTTCAAGATATCTTTTTCAGACCGTATATAAGCAAATGGATTGTAATGAAGCGATTTTGAAAAGTTAATGGTATTCAAAACCTTAATCACATATGGCTCATGAACCACTTTTCCAGATTTATCTTTCATAATATTTCCATTCTTATCTCTCTTAGGCGATCCCTTTGCTAACATCTTCCCGCACTCCTCAATGAGAGTGCCCTTTGGATCTGTAATGACCATGGAACAATTCATCTGCATGACCGACGGTTTCACGAAAAATCGTGTCTTACCGGAACCACTACCGCCAATAACTACAATATTTTTATTTCTTGCATATTTCGGTTGTTTTGGTCGACTTTCCATAGTCAATGCTTCTGTTGCTGTCAACGGAATATTCATCCAGGGATCATCTGACATATAAGGCTTGATATCCTCTGCAGTTCCCCATCTGGCTGAACCATACTCGATTCCCTTCCGAAGTTTCTTTGCATCTGACTGTTTCTGCCAAACCAATAGTTTCAAAATAACTGCGACAGTAACTCCAACCAATAGATCTCTCAGGTCAAAGCTCAACAGAATCCCTGTAAAGATCCGATCTGCATGTTCCATCGCATATAACAGTTTGTTCCCTATATCTTCTCCAGGACTGCTCCTGTATAAGCAGGATGCCCGGTCCGCATAAAAAGCGGTCAGAACATAGGGAAGATTTGTAAGAACCAGTTTCTTTTTATCCAGGGCGGACAGCCTGACCCCAGCTTTATTCTTCCACTTCTGCATCAGATTATTGCCGTTTTGTTTCTTCATCGGCTCTGTTCCTGATGTCGGTTCTTTACTTTGTCCTTCGTCTTCTTTGGCATCATTGCCCGGTAAGCTGCAAGACGCTTATGAATGGAAGGTTTATTCGCTTTTTGAATCTGTTTCTGGGAAAACTCACGGAAAGCAGCATTGAGGGCATCCTGATCACGTCCCTTGAAAAATACCAGATAAACCGGCGGCTCTTTGCTCTTGTCTTTTTTCAGAGCATAATTGATCCCATATTTTCTGGCATACCGTTCAAAGGACTTGATATTTTTGTCCGTGATCTCGATATTGACCATCCCGGCATTCTGTTTTGCCAGCTCTTTTACCGTGACCTTTCCCTGTTTCGGCTGATTTTTCTGTGCTTTCTTCTCTACTGATTTCTGCTTCTGATGACGCAGATACGCAACAAGAACCTTTTTCAACAGGTCTGCCGTAATCTTAGTAGCCCGAATACAGAACGTGACCGTTTTCTGAGTTACCTCTTCCTGCATGACTTTTCCCTCCTTTCAGCGATTCAACTGCTGTCCAAATCTGTAATCATGGCAATCACCCCCTTTAATGAAAAAAGACAGATTAACCGGTAATCAGGTTCTGCACCTGTACGAGTTTTTCTGTCCCTTCTTCTTTTCTCTTATCTTCTCCACCACAATAGATGGGAACACACATTTCAAGTATTCTACTGTAAATACGCTGATGGGCAGTATCCAAATCTGTGGACTTCATTTCATTCAGTCCCAGATTCGTTGTTATGATCAGCGGAAGCATTTTACAATAGCGGCTGTCTATCACATTATAGACCTGCTCCAAAGCAAACTCGGAATTTCGTTCTATTCCCAAGTCATCAATAATCAGCAACGGATAATCCACAAGATTTTGTATAATCTGGTTCTTATCTGCCTGATAGCTGGTCATTTCATTTAAGATCCTAGAAAAATTTGTCATCATGACACGTTCTCCCTGTTCCAAAAGTGCATTTGCAATACAGCCTGCAAAGAAACTTTTCCCGGTTCCAACCGGTCCCATCAAAAGCAATCCTACATTTTTTCTCTTCATATCTGTCCAGTTTTCTACATACTGCCTGGCAATTAGTATCTTCTGGTTGCTTCCGTTGTCATTTTCAAATTTCCATTCCCAGAATCTTCTTTCCCGAAGTCCGACGGATTTTCTCTGATAAAGCTGCCGCTGTGCTTCTTCCCTCTGCATCTTCTCATCCAGTTCCTGCCTGGCTTTTACCTCGCATTCGCACAAACAGGACACTACATGCTCAAAACCCATCAGACTGACTTTCATCTGTTTTCTTTTTCCACAGATGCCACAATGAAGACATCCCTCTTCGTCCAGATAATCTGCTATTACTTTGTTTGCCATCACAGGCTTTCTCCTTCCTGAAATTCATATTTATCCATTCCTATCCTGGTTCCATCCCTTTCTGCCCAAAGACAGATTGTTGCAAAATGGTTCTGATATTCTTTTCCACTGGATTTCATATAAACAGAAAGATGATCAATTCGTTTCTGGTAATCCCATGGAAAAAGCATCATCAACTCCCGCAGTTCAGCTTCCGACAGAACAACATTTTTAAATCTCCCATACAGACTGAATTTTTCTTCCAAAGCGTGAGTATTGCCCTTACTCTTATCAGTATGATTCTTTTCAGTCTTATTTATCTTAGTATTACTTCCATCCAGATTCTTGCAGTCCGGACTTCTATTTTTTTGCGTTCCGGACTTCCAGTTTCTTGCAATCCGGATTTCCAATTCTTTGCAGTCTGGATTTCCAGTTTCTGGCGTTCCAGAAGCAACGTATCTTACTGGCTTTCCTCTGATCCGTTTCACAAAATTTTTCACATATATGACAGAAGGACGATTATTCCCCTGCCGATACCGTTCGATCAATCCAATCCCATGCACACTGTCAAGCTCATAAAGAAGCTTTGTTACTGTTGTATGCGACATTCGCAACAGCTCCTGCAATTCTGCAATCGTGTAAATGATATAGACATAACCATCACTGTCAATCCAGCCATTTTTCTTGGACAGGCTGATTCGATCAAGCAGAATTCCATAAAGGAGCTTTGCGTCTGTGGACAGGCTTGCAAACTCTTTTTCTGTGAACAGAGCTTTTGGTATCCGAAAAAAAGAAAACTGGTCAGATTCTTCTGCTCTGAAATATTCAAAATCTGCCATAATATTTTCCTACTCTTCTACATCAAAATCACAATTTGCTGCACTGCCTGTACCATGACACATCTCATCAAATACAAAATTGAATGATTGAATCATTTCGTCCAAATAATAATTTCTGGCCTTCTTGTTACAAGCATACATATCACCAATAAAGCCTTCATCATTCCCTATCGCATGAACAAGGGTTTCCAGTACCTTCATAAACTTCTTTTTTGAACAGCTTTCATACTGTCTGTTCACATATTTCTGGATATCTAACACACGAGCAGGATTATTTTCATTTTCCTCCAGAATTCCAAATGCAAGATCCATACCAAACTCATATCCATCAGCCTGAATTTGATCAATATCCATCTCTCCAAGCTCATCCTGGTATCCTCGCTTTTCCATTGCAGTTAAAGACGTTTCATATTGATCAATATATCCCATATCCGCAATAGTTTCAAAAATATCTCTGGATGCTTTCACCATCTTATCCATAATAATTTCTCTTTCAGCCAGCGGCATATTTGCCATGATAGTATCTAATGTCATCATTGATTCTTCCTCCATCTCATTTTCATAAATACCATTGATATAAAAGTGGTTCGCCTTTCCATTGTTTGGAATGATACGCACCAGTTTACCAACCTGAACCAGTTCCTGTACTGCCTGATCTACTCCATATCGAGTCGTATTCAGGTCTTTCTTTATTTCACTTTTGGGATAGATAACAAACAGATTCCCGTTATGATCTACCCAGCCATTTTGCACCGCAAATTTCAAACGATCCAGAAATAAGCTGTATAGAATCTTTGCTGTATTTGACAGATTTTTGTATTTTTCCATCTGAAACAGCACCTTTGGCACCTGCAGACAATCTACCGGCATATACTCCATCTTACTCATTGATTGTTTCCTCCTTCTGTTTGTACAGCACTTCGGCTGAATTAATATTGATTTCCAGCATCCCTACAAACACCTGATAGTACAGCAGGCATATCTGTTCATCCTCTCTTGCCAGATACAATCCTTCCAGTTCATTGGACGGATGTTTCATTCCGTATACTGCCTGACAGATATCATGGATTTTCTCACATTCCACACTTCTAAGATGCATCTCCAAGGTGTGATTAAATCTCTGCCAGTCCTCCAGTTTCTGATTTACTGCCATCATGCACTGGAACAGTTCCGCTGCTTCACATGCTGCTGACAGCACTACATTTTTGTTGTTGATACTTCCATCGGCATTTTTCATATGCCCTACCATATACGCCTGATCTACTGAAACCATCTTTTATCCTCCTCTATCTAAACGGCATTTCTTCTTCCATACCCTCTGGGATCTCTAAGAACCCTTCCGCATCTTCTGGAAACGGTGGTCTGTCAACCATTTTTGCACCTGCGAATTCAATCCGGTTTGCATACACTTCGGTGGTATAGATCTTTTTCCCGGTATCCTTATCTTCATAATTACCTGTGACAATCTCGCCTTCCACCATGACCTTCGTTCCCTGCATCAGATAATCTCTGGCAAATTCTGCTTTCTTTGCAAAAGCCTTTACCGGAATGAAACTGACTTCATCGGAATAATTTCTTCTGACTGCCAGAACGAACTTGGCAATCTTATGAAGTCCTTTTTCATTCTCCACTTCGTTGTATCCGGGATTTCTTACTAATCGCCCGGAAATAACTGTTGTATTCATTGGCTTACCCCTCCTATGCTTTCATTGATTTGTAACAGATACCGATACATGGTCCACATTTTCCATAGGCACATCCGTAACATTCATCTTTTTCCAACTCTTCTTGCTTCATTTCATCGGCAAACATTCCTAACAGTGTTGTGTAAATCTTTTTCATTGCCAGGAATTTTTCTTCTGCTTTTTCCATCTTCTCTTTGTAAAATGGGATCAGTTCACGAAGAACTGGATGGAAACGTTCATTTTCATCATCCCAGGCACAGGTTTTCATCATACAGCGTGGCTGTTTCTCATAATTGCCCAGATAATATGGGCAGAACGTACAGCCTCTTTCTTTAACAATTGCCACCGGAATCACTGGCATCTGACTTTTGATTTCCTTTGTTACATGCTTACTTTCAATTCGCTCTCTCATCTTAAAAATCCTCCAAGAATATATATATTTGCAAAAGGGAATTCCCCTGAATTGCCTGTTTTTAAGCACAAAAAAAGAGGCAGACTTACGATTTTTATTTTCGCAAGCCTGCCTCTTATCAATCTAATATTCTATTTTCCAATGACATACCGTATAAACACGTATATCGCTCTGATCACATACACTGGAATCATGATGCTTCCAATCAATGCTCCAATAATGACACTTAATGCAGCCATCCCAAGTGTTGCTGTGGTATCCATTCCTCTCGGAATTAGAATCAACCGCATTTTATGTATTCCAAATGGAAGTCCGGCAATAAATACCCACCAGAACCAATCCGTCTGCCCACTGACCTTCATAATTGTTTTTGTCATCCAAAACCAGAATACCATAAATGCCAGTGGCAGAATTGATTTTTTAATTACATCTCCAATCGTCATTTCTTTCGTCCTCTTATCTAATCTGTTTATCTTCTGTACTTTAGAAAGATATGCCTGATATCTTTGCATCTGTCTATCATTATATCTTATTTGCTTTTCATATTCCACTTTATCATCCCCTTTGCTCTGTTTGTGCTTTCCACGAATCTAATAACTGGAAAATTATTTTTTCGATTTGCTCTTTCTTGTAATCTGGTGGAAAATATTTTTGCAGTTGCTTTTCTGAAAAACTGATTTTCTGATAATTCACTTTTGCTTCTCCTCTAAGAATTTTCTCTATATCTTCTCCAGTCAATTCTTTTTGCTGGCTAAGGTCTTTCAGTTTTTTTGCCTGAGATCCATTTGGCATTTTCTTTGTTGTTCCTATAAACGCCAGTAACAATGACTGCTCATTACTTTTCAAATAAGATAAATCAACTGCAACAGTAAATGGCAATTCATTTTTATCTACAAACTCCAGCAAGTAATTCGACAAGTAGGTCAAGCGTATATATCGTTTGATCGTACTCATTGTCTCTCCGACTTCTGTGCCAACCATCTCAGCTGCCCATCTTTTTTTCAACTTTGGTTCAACTTGGACCAAAGTTAAATCAGTCCGTCTACCCTGACGTTTCAATGCTTCATACTTCATGCGGTATGCAAATGCCTTCTCACTATATAGCAGATTTTCTCTTTGAATGTTGGAATCGACCATAACCACAGTTGCTTCATCATCAGACATATCTCTGATAATGACCGGCATTGTTTTCAGTCCTAATTCCCTGCAAGCATATTTTCTTCTGTGTCCCACAACTAATTCATAATCCTTTTCCCCTGAATTTGAAGGTCTTGCAATTCCTGGCACAAGAACTCCATATTCTGAAATACTTTCAATCATTTCCTCCATTTTATCATCCCTAAACACTTTAAACGGATGATTCTTGAATGTATCCAACTCGTCCAGCGGAATTTCTCGCACACACTCCTGCTCCTCTGACAATCCGAATAATGCATCTACCCCTTTGAATTTTATCTTTGAAGCACTACTTTCTTTCACTGCCATCACCAATCACCTCCTCTACCAATTTTTTATAAGCTTCGGCAACACGACCTTTCGGATCGTGTTTATAAATACTTACTCCCTCAGCACTCGTCTCTGCTGCCCTTATCGAAAACGGGATTGCAGTCTTGAAAATATTGATATATTCGCCATAATTATCATGAAGCAACTCTATAATCTCTTTTGAAAAATTCGTTCTTCGATCTACCATGGTAAGTAAGATTCCGTCAATCTGAAGCTTTCGATTTATCTGCTTTCTAACTTTATATATGGTCTGCATCAACTGTTCCAATCCTTTAACAGGAAGATAATGTGCCATAACCGGAATGATAACCGAATCAGCTGCTGCAAGAGCATTTACAGTAAGCATTCCTAGCGATGGCATATTATCAATCAGGATATAATCATATTCTGGCGAAATTGTCTTGATAAACTGTTTTAACACATATTCTCTGCTCATAACATTTACCAGACTAACTTCTACCCCAGACAGTTCAATATTTGCCGGAAGAATGTCTATTCCCTCTTCATGGTGAAGAATTCCATATCCTTCTGGTAATTCAAGACCATTCATTTCACAATGAAGAATTGTCGCTACTGTTATTTCTAATTCATCTGGATTCTGATATCCAAGACTTTCTGTTAAACTTCCCTGTGGATCAAAATCTATTGCCAGAACTTTATATCCTTTTTTTACCAATCCGATTCCTAAATTCACACAGGAAGTTGACTTTGCGACACCACCTTTTTGATTGACTATTGCTATAACTTTTGCCATCTCTATTTCCTCCCGATTCGTAATGTATGTTTTGAAACTGCTTTTTCTGCCTTTTTCTGATTTTCAGCCTGCAATGTTAAATCATGCGTCTTTATCAGCAATGCCTCAAATCTTTCTTTTTCTTCCTGCTGTTCGTGTGCTGTCAAATCCGTTTCCAAATTCGTTTTTTGTGAAACGCTCAACTTATTTCTAATATTATATGTGTCATATCTTCTTCTAATGCAATTCGCTTCTACACCGGACAGTGTAACCAACTCTGACCAGGAAGACACTTTACATCTTCTTGCAATCGTTCCCCATGATGGTGTTTCTGGATTTCTACAAGCATCATATATTTTTGACGTTGCCGGTTGTATCCGTTCAAATTCGTTTTTAAATATTTCCAAAAAATCATATTGATCATCCACACACCTTGTTCCATGACGTCCAATCCTTACGTATTCCATCTCACCATAATAATCATTTAGAAATTCTCTGGCTGTTTTTCCAAAAAGCTTTTCAAAGACCATATGGCTTGGTAGCTCTTTATGGCTGTCACACTCTTTTATTCTCGGTGGTATACCATTATGAGATTCTGTCCATTCATCTAATGCTTCATATACACTGGCTGCATCCCATCTATCCAATGGCGTGGAAGAATATTTTTTTAGTGCCTGTATCACTTCCACAACTTCCTCCGTCTGTGGCAGACATTGCAGTAATTCGATTGCCTTGGGTATGGCTTTTCTTCTTGTCATAATTCTTGCCATAAAAAAACCTCCTTTGAATGGTCATCATCTCATTCAAGAAGGTTCCTATCAGAAACAATTCCGAATTATTTTCAATATCTTATCTATACTGTTATTTCAACATAAGATA